>NZ_BAABBP010000010.1:0-125942 GCF_039538025.1 Comamonas faecalis | reverse complement strand
GTCGAGCTCCGCCTGCGCAAAAAACGCGCTGGCCGTCTTCAGGATGTCATTGGCCCGGCGCAGCTCTTTGACCTCACGTTCCAGTTCCTTGATGCGCTGGGCATCCGAACTGGTGGTGCCGGCACGCTGGCCGCTGTCGACCTCGGCCTTCTTGACCCATTCGTGGAGGGTCTGCGGCACACAGCCAATCTTGGGGGCAATCGATTCAATGGCTGCCCACAGCGATGGGTAGTCGGCTCGATGCTCCTGCACCATGCGCACGGCGCGCTCGCGGACCTCGGGTGAGAACTTGTTTGACTTGGTCATAGCTCCATCTTCTCAAGTGTTGGAGCCTCCTCAAAACCCGGGGCGGTTCACCGTGCATCTTGACGAAGACCCTGGGTTTTATGGCCCGCTGTCCGAAAAGCTCGAAGCGGTCATTAAGAAGTACAAAGACAACTGGGACGAGCAAGCCAAGCAGCTCAGCCTGCTCGTGGATGAGGCCAAGACCAAAAAGCCGACCGCCGAAGACGAGGTTACCGCGAAAGCATCGCCCTTTTACCGCGCGCTTGTCGTGAAGGTTCCTGATGGAACCAAGCTGACTGCGGCGGAAACTGCCAACCTCAAGTCCCTCTGCAACGACTTGGTGCCACTTTTCCTCGAAGAGCTCCAGGCGCCTGGTTTCTGGAACAACCCGGTAAAAGTGAGTGGGTTACAAGGTGAGGTGACCAACCGACTCCTGTACACCGGTGTCGATATCGCGCTCTCCAACGCAGAACCCTGGGCGCGAGACCTCGTCATGCTAGCCAAAGCACGCACCAACGACCTGCTGGCCCCGTAAGACGGCGGACAATCGGGGCCATGCAGGAAACGCCGATTTCTTTCACTGTTGAGCGCTCGAACCGCAAAACCATCGGGCTCTATGTTGAGCGAGATGGCTCTGTGCTTGTTCGAGCCCCCCTGACGGAAGCACTTGAGCGCATCAAGGCCGTGGTTGACGCTAAGCGGAAGTGGATTTATAGAGCACAGGCCCGATGGGCTGCCCTGAACCCCCTGCAACCTGGTCGTGAGTTCGTTTCCGGGGAAACGGTATATCTGCTAGGGCAGCCTCATCGCTTGGATTTTCGAGCGGAGGCGGGTCGAGGGGTGCAAAAAGAGGGGGACCTTCTTGTGATGCGAAGTGCCGATAGGGCACAGGCCGAGGAACTGCTTAAAAGCTACTTCCGGACGGAGGGCTTGAAAAAGCTTCCCGAGCTTGTTCAGCAGCATGCCCGGAGCATGGGTCTTTCGCCTGGAACGGTGCGGGTCCAAGAACTTGGACTCCGCTGGGGCTCTTGCTCAGACAAGGGAAACCTGAATTTCAACTGGAAAGCCATGGCAGCCCCAGTGGAGGTACTCCGCTATTTGGTAGTCCACGAACTCGCTCACCTGCGCCACAAAAATCACTCTCCCCAATTCTGGCGGGCGGTAGCGGCTGAAATGCCGGACTGGGCCAGACATGCCGAATGGCTTACTGCCCACGGAGCCGAGATGGTTCTGTAGGTCGTCCGCTCAGTATCAAGGGCAGGCGCCTAATTTTCTTTCTGCAGTCCCAAAAAACATCATAAGTTGTTGTTTTTATTGGTTTTTGGTCATCTGCGTATTAACACCCGCCAAGAACGAAAAAGCCACCCCTGCGTGAACAGGGGTGGCTTCCGAATTGGTGCCCGAGGCCGGAATCGAACCGGCACGCCTTGCGGCGGGGGATTTTCTTCCCACTTCGGCTTTCGCCGCCGCCGTCTCCGAAGAAACGGCGTTCGTGGGCTGGAGCACGCCTTCACCATAGCCTTTCGGCCGTAGGTGCCCGCCGTCTGCTCTCTACACCTTCCGAGGAACCTTTCGGCTCCAGGGCTTGGCTCGGTATTAGCTCGGACTTGCGTCCAGGGCCTTCGCCGAGTTTGACGGGCTTCACCTCTGGGGTTTCCCCCGGAGGGCTCAAATTTGGTCTGAGTCCCCTGCGTCTACCAATTTCACCACTCGGGCATGACGCACGATGCTACTTCAACTACCTACTCCTCACTGGGAGCCAGCTTGCATCGTCCTGGCTCCTAGTTGGCTCCTGGCTCGAAATGCGGGCATCCCGATCAAGAAGCGATTTATCACTCAATCCCTTGTCCCATGCAGCTTGGCAGGCAGTGGCCTCAAACAAGACCTACGTAGAAGTCCCTATTTTTGAGTCCCCTGCGTCTACCTATTTCACCACCCGGGCCAGGCCATTCGTGAAGCCGCAAATTATGGCACAGTACAGCCGTATGAAAGCCCAATCGAGTGACCCGGCGGCGCTGTCGCAACCCATTTCCTATCCGACGATCGACGCCACGATTGGCCGCACGCCACTGGTGCGGCTGCAGCGCATGGGGGCGCAGGAGCATACGCGGCACGGCAACGTCGTTTTGTGCAAGCTCGAAGGCAGCAACCCGGCGGGGTCGGTCAAGGACAGGGCGGCGCTGTCGATGATTGAGCGCGCGCACGAGCGCGGCGAGATCAAGCCGGGCGACACGTTGATCGAGGCCACCTCGGGCAATACCGGCATTGCGCTGGCCATGGTCGCGGCCATCAAGGGCTATCGCATGGTGTTGATCATGCCCGAGGATCTGTCGATCGAGCGCGCCCAGACCATGCGCGCCTATGGTGCAGAGTTGATCCTGACGCCCAAGAGCGGCGGCATGGAGTACGCGCGCGACCTGGCCGAGCAGATGGTGGCCCAGGGAAAGGGCGTGGTGCTCGAGCAGTTCGCCAATGCCGACAATCCGCGCATCCACTACGAGACCACAGGCCCCGAGATCTGGGAGCAGACCGGCGGGCGCATCACCCACTTCGTCAGCGCGATGGGAACGACCGGCACCATCACTGGCGTGGCGCGCTATCTGCGCGAGAAAAATCCCGCGGTGCGCATCATTGGCGCTCAGCCGGCGCCTGGCGCGCGCATTCCCGGCATCCGCAAGTGGCCCGAGGAGTACCAGCCCAAGATCTACGAGCCAGAGCTGGTCGACGAGCTGGTGTTGGTGGGCCAGGACGACGCCGAGGACATGGCGCGGTGCATGGCCAGCGAAGAAGGGATTTTTGCCGGTATCTCCTCGGCCGGCGCCTGCTGGGTGGCGCAGCAGGTTGCGCAGCGCGAAGAGCATGCGACCATCGTCTTCGTGGTCTGCGACCGCGGCGATCGCTACCTGTCGACCGGCGTCTTTCCCGCCTGAGCCGCGCCGCAAAGGCGCCGCACCTTTTTTAAACAACACGCATCCCCCATGCATTACCAGACGCGTTTCTGTCCCCATTGCGCCACGGCGCTGGCTCCCATCGTGCAACTGGAGGATGGCGGCGAGAAAGAGCGCTTGCGCTGCCCGTCCTGCGGCTGGACGCACTGGAACAACCCGACGCCGGTGCTCGCCGCCATCGTCGAGGTCGACGGCAAGGTGCTGCTGGCACGCAACGCGCTGTGGCCGCAGAAAATGTTCGCGCTGATCACCGGCTTCATGGAGGCGGGCGAGTCGCCCCAGGAAGGCATTGCGCGCGAACTCAAGGAAGAGACCAACCTGGATGCGCAGTCGGTCGCGCTGGTCGGAGCCTACGAATTCCTGCGCATGAACCAGGTAATCATTGCCTACCACGTGGTCGCCACCGGCGAGGTGCGACTGTCGCCCGAGCTGGTCGACTGGCGCCTGTACGACCTGCACGAGCTCAAGTGCTGGCCGGCGGGCACCGGCTACGCGCTGGCCGACTGGCTGCGCACGCGCGGACACGAGCCGGTATTCTTCACCGCCGAGGAAAACGAAGAGCGCAGGCGCGGCCTGCCCAAGGACTGAGCATGGACGTGGACAAGGAAGTCGATGCGCGTGGATTGAACTGCCCGCTGCCCATCCTGCGCGCCAAGAAGGCGCTGGCCGACATGCAAAGCGGCCAGCTGTTGAAGGTGGTGTGCACCGACAAGGGATCGCTGCGCGACTTTCAGGCCTTCACCAAGCAAACGGGGCACGCGTTGGTCGAACAGCAGACCGTGGGCGAGGAGCTCATTCACATCCTGCGTCGGCGTTGATGGTTCTGCTCCAGGCAGCAGGGCCTGCACAGGCGCGACCGAGAAACTGAGGAGCGTGCGTGGGAGTCGTGTTGGCGTTTTTGGAGAACCTGCAGCCCTGGGCCAAGGTCGGCGTGGAGTTGCTGGCCCTGGCGCTGGTTGCCATGGCATCGGGCGTGCTGGCACGGGTGCTGCTGCTGCACGCGGTGCGCGGGTGGCGGCTGGGGTTGCCCAAGGGGTGGGCGCAAGTCCTGCTGCATGACCCGGTGCTGGTGCACCTGGCCAAGGCAACCCCCTCGGTGGTGGTGCAACTGGGACTGCGTTGGGTGGAGTACCTGCCGCTTGGCCTGTCGACGGCGCTGCACAACCTGGCGGTATCGTTCACGATTTACCACTTGGTGCGTGCCGTCTGCGCCTTGCTTCAGGAGCTCAACGCCTTTCACGAGCGCGGCGAGGGCCGTGCGGATGCACGCGACCTGTCCATCAAGAGCTATGTGCAGCTGGGCAAGCTGCTGGCGTGGGTAGTGGGGTTGCTGCTGATCGCTGCGACGCTGATGGATCGCTCGCCGGTGCTGCTGCTGTCGGGCCTGGGCGCCATGTCGGCGGTGCTGATGCTGGTGTTCAAGGACACGATTCTGTCCTTCGTCGCCGGCGTGCAGTTGGCGTCCAACGACATGCTGCGCGTGGGCGACTGGATCGAGATGCCCAAGGAGGGAGCCAATGGAGCAGTCGTGGATATCACGCTCAACATCGTCAAGGTGCAGAACTGGGACAAGACCATCTCCACGATTCCGACCTGGAAGCTGATGAGCGAGAGCTTCAAGAACTGGCGCGGCATGTTCGACGCAGGCGGGCGGCGCATTCTGCGCGCGCTGCACATCGACGCGACGACGGTGCGCCCGCTGACCGACGCGCAGCGCACCAGCCTGGCCGGGCAGGCGCTGTTGCAGGACTTCTGGCAGCAGCAGGCGCAGCAGCCGCAGGGTGCGCTGCTGGCCGGCGAGATGAGCAATCTGGCGGTGTTCAGCGCCTACACGCTGGCCTATCTGCGGGCCCACCCGGGCATTGCCAAGGGGCCTGGTATGCACCTGTTGGTGCGCATGCTGGAGCCCACGGCCATGGGCATTCCGCTGCAGCTGTACTGCTATACCGCCAGCACCGTCTGGGTGGAGCACGAGGCGATGCAAAGCGCGGTCTTCGACCACCTGATCACGGTGATGCCTGAGTTCGGGTTGGCGGTGTACCAGCGCTCGTCGGACTACGGCAGCCGGTTGCTCGGGCCGGTGCTGTCCATGCGGGACGGCACGTAGGTTTTTTTACAGCGCCAGCGTCTGCAGATAGGCGCGAAACGCCCCGCCCACCTGCGGGTGCTGCAGCGCAAGCTCCACGCTCGCCTCCAGAAAGCCTTCCTTGCTGCCGCAGTCGTAGCGCTTGCCGCTGTACTGGAAGGCGTAGACGGCCTCGTGTGTCATCAGGCGGGCAATGGCGTCGGTGAGCTGGATCTCTCCGCCCACGCCGCGCGGCTGGTTGCGGATCTCCTGGAAGATACGCGGCGTCAGCACATAGCGGCCGGCCACGCCCATGCGCGACGGTGCGACCTCGGGAGCAGGCTTTTCGACGATTTCATCGACGCGCAGCAGCGGACCGCCTGCCGCCTCGCCCCGGACGATGCCGTAGCGCTTGGTGTGCTCCGCAGGCACCTCCTGCACCGCCAGCAGCGAGCGGCCCTGTTTCTCAAATGCGGCGGTCATCTGTGCCATCACGCCGGGGCCGCCGTTCTCGCCCACCATCAGGTCGTCGGCCAGCAGCACCGCAAAGGGCTCATTGCCCACCAGCGGCTCGGCGCACAGCACCGCGTGGCCCAGCCCCAGGCTACGCGGCTGGCGCACGAACAGGCAGTTCATGTCGTCAGGGCTGACGCTGCGCACCAGCTCCAGCATTTCCTTCTTGCCCGCGGCCTCCAGCTCGCTTTCCAGCTCGTAGGAGGTGTCGAAATGATCCTCGATGGCGCGCTTGCTGCGGCCGGTGACGAAGACCATGTCGCGGATGCCAGCCTCATACGCCTCTTCGACGGCGTACTGGATCAGGGGTTTATCCACGACGGGCAGCATCTCCTTGGGCGACGCCTTGGTGGCAGGCAGAAAGCGGGTGCCCAGGCCTGCAACGGGGAAGACGGCCTTGCGAACGCGGGTGGTTGTCATGCGGATTCCTCTCTTTGGGTGTCTTTACTCCCTCCCCCTGTGGGAGAGGGGTGGGGTGGGGGGCAGCGGCGGCGGTGCAGACAGCCCCCATCCCGGCCTTTCCCCAGAGGGGGAAAGGAGTTGAGCCATTCAGCCCAGGCGGGTCAGCTGTTCCTGGATGCGGGCCAGCGTCGCGCCAAAGTCGGCCACGCGTTTTTTCTCCTGCTCGATCACGGCCGGCGGCGCCTTGGCGACGAAGGCCTGGTTGCCAAGCTTGGCGTTGGCCTTGGCGATTTCGCCTTGTAGACGAGTGGCCTCCTTGGCCAGGCGGGCCTTCTCGGCCGCCACGTCGATCTCGACGAACAGCGCCAGGCGCATGTCGCCGACCACGCTGACCGGGGCGTTCTGCGCTTCTTTCGCCCAGGCGCCGGCGTCGTCGAACACCTTGACCTCGCTGAGTTTGGCCAGGTTTTGCAGAACGGCGGCGTTGGCGCGCAGGAAGGCGGCTTCTTCTGTCGTGTCGGCAACCGCCAGCAGCGGCAGGCGCTGCGCGGGCGAGACGCCCATCTCGCCGCGCAGCTGGCGGCAGGCGTCGACCATGTGCTTGAGCCGCTCGACGTAGGCGATGGACGCCTCGTCGATCTTCTGCGGCTGCGCCTGGGGGTAGGGGGCGATGGCGATGGACGCGCCTTCGATGCGCGCCACGGGCGCGACCACCTGCCACAGCGCTTCGGTCACAAACGGGATGATGGGGTGGGCCAGGCGCAGGATGGCTTCGAGCACGCGGATCAGTGTGCGCCGCGTGGCGCGCTGCTGGGCGGCGCTGCCGGCCTGGATCTGCACCTTGGCGATCTCCAGGTACCAGTCGCAGAACTCGTTCCAGACGAAGTCGTAGAGGGTGTTGGCGACGTTGTCCAGGCGGTATTCGGCAAAGCCCTGGGCCACTTGCGCCTCCACCTTTTGCAGCTGCGAGACGATCCAGCGGTCGGGCTGGCTGAAGTGCAGATAGGCCTCGCTGCAGCTGCCATCGCCGTCAAAGCCGCAGTCAAAGCCCTCGCAGTTCATCAGCACGAAGCGGCTGGCGTTCCACAGCTTGTTGCAGAAGTTGCGGTAACCCTCGCAGCGCTTGCTGTCGAAGTTGATGGAGCGCCCCAGGCTGGCGAGCGCGGCAAAGGTAAAGCGCAGCGCGTCGGCGCCGTAGGCCGGAATGCCGTCGGGGAATTCCTTTTGCGTGTTCTTGCGCACGGTGGGCGCGGTCTCGGGGCGGCGCAGGCCCTGGGTGCGCTTGTCCAGCAGTGATTCGAGCTCGATGCCGTCGATCAGATCCACCGGGTCGAGCACGTTGCCTTCCGATTTGCTCATCTTCTTGCCGTGCGCGTCGAGCACCAAGCCGTGGATGTAGACATGCTTGAACGGCACGCGGCCCGTGAAGTGCGTGCTCATCATGATCATCCGGGCGACCCAGAAAAAGATGATGTCATAGCCCGTGACCAGCACGCTGCTGGGCAGGTAGAGGTTGTAATCATCGGTGGCGCTGTCGCCCTGCTGCGGCCAGCCCATGGTGGAAAACGGCACCAGCGCGCTGGAATACCAGGTGTCGAGCACGTCTTCGTCGCGCTTGAGCGTTTTGCCCGGGGCCTGCGCTTGGGCCTCTTGCTCGCTCTTGGCCACATACACCTTGCCGTCCTCGTCGTACCAGGCCGGAATCTGGTGGCCCCACCACAGTTGGCGGCTGATGCACCAGTCCTGGATGTTGTTCATCCACTGGTTGTAGGTGTTGACCCAGTTCTCGGGTACGAAGCTCACCTGGCCGCTGGCCACGGCGTCAATCGCCTTTTGCGCAATCGATTTGCCCGTGGCGTCGCCCACGCCCACCTTGTTCATGGCGACGAACCACTGGTCGGTCAGCATGGGCTCAATCACCTGGCCGGTGCGGGTGCAGATGGGCACCATCAGCTTGTGTTTCTTGGTCTCGACCAGCAGGCCCAGGGCGTCGAGGTCGGCGACCACGGCCTTGCGCGCGGCAAAGCGATCCAGGCCGCGGTATTTCTCGGGCGCGTTGTCGTTGATGGTGGCGGTGAGCGTCAGCACGCAAATCATCGGCAGGCCGTGGCGCTGACCGACCGCATAGTCGTTCTGGTCGTGCGCCGGCGTGACCTTGACCACGCCGGTGCCGAATTCCTTGTCGACGTATTCGTCGGCAATCACCGGGATCTCACGCTCGCACAGCGGCAGCTTGACCATCTTGCCGATCAGGTGCGCGTAGCGCTCATCCTCGGGGTGCACCATCACCGCCACGTCGCCCAGCATGGTCTCGGGGCGGGTGGTGGCCACCACCAGTTGGCCGGCTCCATCGGCCAGCGGGTAGGCGATATGCCACAGCGAACCGTCTTTTTCCTCGTTCTCCACTTCGAGGTCGGACACGGCCGACTGCAGCACCGGATCCCAGTTCACCAGGCGCTTGCCGCGGTAGATCAGGCCCTGCTCGTACAGCGTGACGAAGGTTTCCGTCACCACCTTGGACAGCTTGTCGTCCATGGTGAAGTACTCGCGGCTCCAGTCCACGGTGTCGCCCAGGCGGCGCATCTGCGTGGTGATGGTGTTGCCCGACTGCTCCTTCCACTCCCACACCTTGGCGACGAAGTTCTTGCGCCCCAGGTCGTGGCGGCTCGTGCCTTCGCTTTGCAGTTGGCGCTCGACGACGATCTGCGTCGCGATGCCGGCGTGGTCGGTGCCGGGGATCCACGCCGTGTTGCAGCCCTTCATGCGGTGGTAGCGCGTCAGGCTGTCCATGATGGTCTGGTTGAACGCGTGGCCCATGTGCAGCGTGCCGGTCACGTTGGGCGGCGGCAGCTGGATGGCGAACGACGGCGCTGCTGCATCGGGTTGGCCCGTGCCGCGCACGCCGGCGCGGCCGTAGCCGCGGCGCTCCCACTCGGGGCCCCAGTGGGCTTCGAGCTGGGCGGGTTCAAAGGATTTGGACAGGGACTGCAGGCCGGGTTGTTCTGGGGTGTCGCTCATGGTGCGCAGGGAAATGAAAAACGGCATCCCGCGGGATGCCGCTTGAATGGCAGTAAATCGGAAGATGCGGGCATTTTATTCCCCGTGCTGGGCTTTGCTCGGATCGGTGGGCGAAAGAGCAGCTTCTCAGAGGGTGGGAGGAAATTACCCGTGCCTGAAAGGCGCGCCAAAACGCTGCCAATCGAGACGCAAAACGCAGCCATAGCTCGAGCTATGGCGAGTATTTGCAACGAAGAGTGGTGGTGTTTTGGCGTGCAAAGCGGGCATGGGGGATTGCCTCCCACCCTCTCAGCTCTTGAGGTACATGTCCAGGCGCTTGGCGGCATTTTCGAGATGCGCGTAGGCGGCGCGCTCCGCCGCCTTGGGGCTTCCTTCTTTGATGGCGTCGTAGATGGCCTGGTGCTCCTGTTGCACGGCTTCCACCGAAGTCGTGTGCCGGTCGCGCGTGTTGGTGCGAGCCTGGCGAATGACACGGCGCGCGCCTTGCTCCAGATGCGAGCTCAGGGCAATGAAGTGCGGGTTGTGCGTGGCCTCGACGATGGCCTGGTGGAAGGCGAAGTCCTGTTCGTCGCCCAGGCGGTCGTTGGCGATTTCGTATTCCATGCCGATCAGCGCGCGCCGGATCATTTTCAGATCCTGCTCGGTGCGGCGCATGGCGGCCAGGCGGGTGGCCGCGACTTCGACGGTCACGATCAGCTCCATCACCAGCGCCAGGCTGTCGCGTTCGTCGATAGCCACGTCCTGCATGCGAAAGGACTGACGCTGATCGCGTTCGAGCACGTAGGCACCGCTGCCGCGGCGCGTTTCAACGATGCCGTCGGATTTGAGCTGCGACAGCGCCTCGCGGACAACGGAACGGCTGACCCCATGCTGCTCGCACAACTCGCGCTCGCTCGGTAGGCGATCGCCTGGTTGCAGCTCGCCGCGTTGCACCCGGGCGTTGATGCTGGCGGCGATTTCGTCGGGCAGGAGGCGCCTGTCTACCTGCGATAGAGGGGAAGCGGTCATTTGCGCGGCAGCCATGAGGTCTGTGGACATAAAGCGATAGTGAACCAATGCGAAAGTTGTCAGACATGCTAATCCAAATCATGAAATTGGTCTGGAGCCACTCGACTCCGTGGATTCCAGGCAAGCCAACCGGTCAAACATCAGTCGGTGTTTACCCTTGATTGGATGTTATTTGCTTGCTCTCATGCTGTCCGACTACTAAACTAAGTTGTCAGGCCAGTATGCAATTCATGTCAGACATCATTGGATGAATTACTCGCTCTTGTTCACTGGAGTCCCTTTACCGCTACATCCTTGGAGACCTTATGTTCGTACCTTTTCGCGCAAAACACATTGCCCTGGCTGCCCTGGTCGCGGTGACTGCGGGCGCCCAGGCGGCGCCGCTGAAAATTGGGCTGGTGGAGACTCTCTCGGGCTCGCAGGCATCGACCGGCCTGATGTTCAAGACGGCCACGCGTTACGTCATCGATCAGATCAACGCCGATGGCGGCTGGGACGGTGAGCCAGTGCAGTTGGTCGAATATGACAACCAGGGCGGGCCCGCCGGCGCGTCCGACAAGGTCAAGGCGGCGCTGGCCGACGGCGTGCAACTCATCATCCAGGGTTCATCGTCGGCCGTGAGCGGCCAGATCACCGAAGACGTGCGCAAGTTCAATCTGCGCAATCCGGGCAAGGAGGTGGTGTTTCTCAATGTGGGCGGCGAGGCGCTGGAGCTGACCGGTGACCGTTGCCACTTCCATCATTTCCGCTTCAACCCCAACGCCCAGGTGCGTGTCAAGGCGTTGGTCGGGGCCATGAAGCTCGACCATGGTCTGGGTACCAAGGTGTATTCGATCAACCAGAATTACTCCTGGGGCCACGACATGGAGGCGGCCATCGTCGCCAATGCCGAGGTGGGTGGCTACAAGGTCGTCGAGAAGACGCTGCACGACACCAACCGGATCCAGGACTTTGCCCCTTATGTCAACAAAATCATCGCATCGCAGGCCGACACGGTGCTCACGGGCAATTGGTCCAACGACTTGCTTTTGCTGATGAAGGCGTCCAAGGCGGCGGGCTTGAATGCGCGTTTCGGCACAACTTTTCTTGACCAGCCCGGCAATATCGCCAATGCGGGCGACGTAGCGCTGGGGAACTATGTCGTCCATCCCTTCAATGCCGACGCCAATGGCGCGCAAAGCGAGCAGTTTGCCGAGGACTACAAGTCCAAGACCGGCCACTACCCGGTGTACGTGGAAGGGCAGACGGTGTTTGGCCTGCAGATGGTCGCATCGGTTTTGAAGAACGTGAAGGCCGAGGGCGGCAAGCTCAACACCAATACCTTTGCCAAGACGCTGGAGAAGGCGAAGTTCAACTCGCCCCTGGGCGAGTCGCAAATGCGCGCGGACGATCACCAGATTTTGTTGCCCATCGTGGTTTCCAAGGTCGCCAAGGACGCCAGGTACAAGGCGGACAACACCGACATGGGTTTCAAGACCATCAAGCTCTTCACGGCTGAGGAAGCAGCGGTGCCGCCCCAGGCCAGCTGCAAGATGAAACGCCCCTCCTGAGCGATCTGCCAAGCCCTGGCCTCCCGTGAGGGAGGCGGGCGAGGCGCCTTCCTATCTTTCACTTCTGTACATGCCTGCCGCTACCAGGCGCGGCCGCTGCATGCGCGTTTGCTTACGGGAACACCATCATGGAGAACCTGATCGTTTCACTGCTCAACGGCGTCATCTATGGATTGCTGCTGTTCATGGTCTCGGCCGGCCTGACGCTCATCTTTGGAATGATGGGCGTGCTCAATTTCGCGCACGCGTCGTTCTACATGCTGGGCGCATATTTTGCCTATGCCTTGCAGGACAGCCTCGGCTTCTGGGGCGCGCTGGTCGCTTCCCCCATCCTGGTCGGCGTGGTTGGCGTGGTGGTCGAAAAGTATTTCTTGCGTCGCGTGCACCACTACGGGCACGCCCATGAACTGCTGCTCACCTTTGGCCTGTCTTTCATCATTGCCGAGCTCGTCAAGCTGTTTTTCGGCAATTTCCCTGTCGACTACCGGATTCCAGCGAGCCTGGACTTCTCGCTCTTTCGCCTGGGCGCTTCCAACTATCCGGCCTATCGCATCCTGATGGGGACGGTGGCCATCGTCATGTTCGTGCTGGTGTACCTGCTGCTGACGCGCACCCGCGTGGGCATCGTCGTGCGCTCTGCCATCTACAAGCCGCGCATGGCCGAGGCGCTGGGCCACAACGTGCCGGTGGTCTTCATGGGTGTGTTCGGCGTGGGCGCGGCGCTCGCAGGCCTGGCTGGCGCCGTGGCCGGTGCGTTCTACACCACCAACCCGAACATGGCGCTGGAGCTGGGCGTAATGGTCTTCGTCGTCGTCGTTGTCGGCGGCCTGGGCTCTATGGGTGGCGCCATGCTGGCGTCGCTGCTCATCGGTGTCATCACCTCGCTCGCCGTCGGCGTGGACTACAGCCTGGCCGACGCGCTGGCCTGGGTGGGGGCGGGCGACTGGGCCGAGCGGGTGGGCGGACTGCTCACGCTCAAGCTGTCCAGCATTGCCGCGACGATTCCTTTTGCCCTGATGTTGCTTGTCCTCATGGTGCGCCCCTCGGGCCTCATGGGCGACAAAAACTGAGCACCAAGCAGGAGTTCTCATCATGAAATCAAGTACCTGGATCGCGTTGGCAGTGGGCGTGGCGCTGTTGCTGGCGCTGCCGGCACTGACCACGCCAGCGCTTCTCAACGCATCCATCCAAATGCTGATCGCGGCGCTTTTCGCCTGCGCCTTCAACGTGCTGTGCGGGCAGGGCGGCATGCTGTCCTTCGGCCATGCGGCCTACTTCGGTGTCGGCACCTTTGCCACGGTGCATGCCATGAACGCCTTCAACGGCGCGGGTCTGCTGCCCACGCCGCTGATGCCACTGGCGGGCGCCGTCGTGGGACTGCTCGTCGGTATCTTTGCCGGCTGGTTCGCCACCAAGCGCACCGGCGCTTACTTCGCCATGATCACCTTGGCGCTGGCCGAGCTGCTGTATGCGCTGGCCCCCCACCTCAAGGATGTGTTCGGCGGCGAGGCAGGCATCTCCACCATGCGCATGCCGGCCTGGGGCTTCACTTTCGGCTCTTCCATCGAGGTGTATTACCTGACTCTGGCCTGGGTGCTGCTGTCGCTCGCTTTGCTGTACCTGTTCACCCTCACTCCCGTGGGGCGCCTGACGCTGGGCCTGCGCGAGAACACGCAGCGACTGCGCTTTCTCGGTTACGAGGTGCACCGCCTGAACGTCACGGTGTTCGCCATCTCTGCCATGTTCGCCGGCGTCGCCGGAGGCCTGCAGGCGCTCAATACCGAGTCGGCCAACTATGTGCTGCTTGAAGGCCATATCTCGGCGGCGGTGGTGCTCAACAGCTACATCGGAGGCGTCTCGGTATTTCTGGGGCCAGCCCTGGGTGCATCGCTCATGACCTTCTTTGGCTACGCCGTGTCCGACCTGACGCGTGCGTGGCTGCTGTACCAGGGCATTTTGTTCGTGCTGGTGATGATGTTCATGCCGACGGGGTTGACGGGATTTTTCGGCTTGCTGGCAAGCACCCGCAGAGCCCACGGTTTCGCACGCCTGCTGCCCTTGCTGTTGCTGGGTGCGATTGCTGCCACGCTGCTGACGGCGGCAACGGTGTTCACGGTCGAACTGCTGCAGCGCTTTTTCTCCCAGGACTACCGCTCGCTGGTGGCGCTGCAGCCGGATGCCGGCTGGACGGCGATTGCGCTGTTCGGGCGTGACTGGCTGCCGACGGCGGTGGCGACCTGGGCCGTTCCCCTCGTGCTGTGCGGTGTTGGTGCGGCGTTGGTGGTTGCAACACGGCGCATGTGGGCGGCTTTGCTCGAGCGTGCCGAGGCGCAGCGCGCGGATGCCAGTGCGATGGCCGGCGCGCAAGGAGGTGTGCTGTGAATGCAATGCAACCCATTCTGACCCTGACCGATGTGCACAAGGCCTTCGGCGAGACGCAGATCATCCGCGGCGTGGACCTGGAGCTGCGCGCCGGCGAGCGCCATGCCTTGATCGGCCCCAACGGCGCGGGCAAGTCCACGGTGTTCCACCTGATCTCGGGCCACTACGTGCCGACCAGCGGGCGCATCCACTTCGACGGCCACGACATCCAGGGCGCAAGCCCGCAGCGCATCAATCGCCTGGGACTGGCGCGCTCGTTTCAGATCACCAACATCTTCCCCAAGCTGTCGGTATACGAGAACCTGCGCCTGGCCGTGATGCGCCGCCATGGCGTGCAGAACACGCTGTGGCGCTTCATCGGCAGCTACCCCAAGGTGCGCGAGGAGACCGAGCGTTTGCTGGAGCAGGTGCGCCTGGCCGCGCGGCGTGACGCGATTGCCGGAGAGCTGTCGTACTCCGAGCAGCGCTCGATGGAAATCGCCATGGCGCTGGCCTCCGACCCCCAGGTCATCCTGCTGGACGAGCCCATGGCCGGCATGTCGCACGAGGAGACCGATTATGCGGTCGAGCTCATCAAGCAGGTGACCCAGGGCCGCTCGCTGCTCATCGTGGAGCACGACATGGACGTGGTGTTCTCGCTGTGCGACCGCATCAGCGTGCTGGTCTATGGCCAGGTGATCGCCACCGGCACGCCCGACGAGATCCGCAACAACCAAAAGGTCAAGGAAGCCTATCTGGGCGAGGAGGTGGCGGCATGAGCATCAACACACAAGCCTTGCTGCAGCTCAAGGGTGTGCATGCCCACTATGGCAAGAGCCACATCCTGCACGGGGTGGACTTTCACGTCGCACCGGGTGAGGTGGTGAGCCTGCTGGGGCGCAACGGCTCTGGCCGTTCCACCACCATGAAGACCATCATGGGGCTGGTCGAGCCCTCGGATGGCCAGATCACGTTGCAGGGCAAAAAGATAGCCGGTGCGCGCTCGTTCGAGATCTGCCGCGCCGGCGTGGCCTTCGTGCCCGAGGAGCGCGAGGTGTTCCACAACCTCACCGTGGACGAGAACCTGCGCATGGGCGAGCAAAAAGCGCCCGCCGGGCGCACGCGCTGGAGCGTGGAGCAGATGTTCGACTACTTCCCGCGCCTCAAGGAGCGGCGCAACACCCGGGCCGGCAGCCTGTCGGGCGGCGAGCAGCAGATGCTGACCATGTGCCGCTCGCTGCTGGGCAATCCGCTGGTGATGCTGATCGACGAGCCCACCGAGGGCCTGGCGCCCAAGATCGTGCAGGTGGTGGGCGAGGTCATCAAGGACATCCACAGCAAGGGCGTGTCGGTGGTGCTGGTCGAGCAGAAGCTGGCCATCGCGCTCAAGGTCTCCAGCCGCGTGTGCGTGATGGGCCATGGCCGCATCGTGTTCGAAGGCACGCCGCAAGAGCTCACCTCCAACCCACAACTCATGACCGATTGGCTTGCCGTATGACGACTCCTACCCCTATCCCCCTTGGCTACCCCGGCGCCCAGCCCTTTGCCACGGCCAGCTATCCTGGCCTGGCGGGCAGGGTGGTGCTCAACACCGGCGCGGGCAGCGGCATAGGCCGCGCCATGGCCCATGCCTTCGCCCGCCACGGCGCACGCCTGATGTTGCTCGACATTGACCAGGCGGCGCTGGAGCAGACGTGCGCGCAGCTGCAGCAAGCCTTTCCCGGCGTCGAGGTGGACATCGTGCAGGCCTCGATCGCCGACGACGAGGCGGTGGAGCGCGCCTGCGCCGCGACCGAGGCGCGCTTCGGCCGCATCGACATCCTGCTGAACAACGCTGGCATCTCGATGAACAAGCCCTCGCTGGAGCTCACGCCCGCCGAATGGCGCCGTGCCATCGACATCGACCTGTCCGGCGTCTTTTACTGCGCGCAGGCCGCCGGCCGGCGCATGGCAAGCCAGGGCGGCGGCGTGATCCTGAGCACGGCCTCGATCTGGGGGCTGTCCAGCTCGGCCAATCGCCTGGCCTATTGCGCGGCCAAGGCCGGCGTGGTCTCGCTCACCAAATGCCTGGCAGCCGAATGGGCGCAGCACCGCATCCGCGTCAACGCCATCTGCCCCGGCTACACGCACACGGCCCTGATGGACGACCTGATGGCGCGCGGCGTCATCAATGGTGCCGAGCTGTGCGGCAAGACGCCCATGAACCGCCTCGGGCGCCCCGAGGAAATGGCCGAGGCCGCGCTGTACCTGGCCTCGGACGCCGCCGCCTTCATCACCGGCCATGCCCTCGTCTCCGACGGCGGCTGGCTGGCGCAAGGCTATTGAATCCGCTCACGCAAAACAGACAGGAACACGATATGACGATACGTACACCGCTGACCCCCGCAAGCGACTGGGTCGAGATTGCCACCACCGCCGAGGACTGGGCGCAGGCCGATCCCGTCCTCCTGGGCACGCTGCTGACGCACATGCATGTCATCCGCGGCTTCGAGGAATGCGTGTTGGACCTGGCGGGCGAGGGCCTGGTGCACGGCCCCGCGCACTCCAGTATTGGTCAGGAGGGTGGCGCGGCTGGCTCCATCGTCGGCCTGACCACGGCCGACCAGATCAACGGCTCGCATCGTGGCCATCACCAGTTCCTCTCCAAGGCGCTGGGCCATATTGCACCGCAGGGGCTCGATCCCAAGGCAGGGTTTAGCGGCGAGGTGCAGAACCTGCTGCAGCGCACGCTGGCCGAGATCCTGGGGCTGGATCAGGGCTTCTGCCATGGCCGCGGCGGCTCCATGCACCTGCAGTGGGTGGAGGCCGGCGCCCTGGGCACCAACGCCATCGTGGGTGGAGGCGTGCCGCTGGCGGCCGGCGCGGCCTGGGCGCATAGGCATGCGGGCACGGATGCCGTGGCCGTGACCTATTTTGGCGACGGCGCGGTCAACATTGGGTCGGTGCTGGAGACCATGAACCTGGCGGCCGCCTGGAAGCTGCCGCTGTGCTTCTTCATCGAAAACAACCGCTACGCCGTCTCTACCAAGGTGGAGGAGTCCACGGCCGAGACGCGCCTGTCGGCACGCGGCCTGGCCTTCAACATCCAAAGCTGGAAGGTTGACGGCATGGACCCGCTGGCCGTGCACCTGGCCATGCAGGAGGCCCTGGCGCACATGCGCGCGGGCAAGGGTCCGACGGTGATCGAGGCCGATGTCTACCGCTTCTTCCACCAGAACGGCCCCTTCCCCGGCAGCGCCTTTGGCTACCGCAGCAAGGATGAGGAGCAGCAGTGGCGTGCGCGCGACCCGATCGCGCTGCTCGAAGCCCGGATGCAGGAGCGCGGCCTGCTCACCGAGGACGATGCCCAGGCGCTGCGCCAGCGCATCAAGGACGCCATGGCCCAGGCCAGCGCTGAGCTGCTGGAGATGGATCCCACGGGCAAGCCGGGCAAGCGCCGCATCCGCCCCGAACTCTGGCCCAGCCCGGACTTCCGCGACGTGGGCGTGCGTGGCGACCTGAGCGAGCTGCAGGGCCTGCGCGCCGAGGAAGCCGGCAGCTTTGCCGGCAAGACCGAGCAGCGCAAGTTCGTGGACGTGGTGGCCGACGTGATGAACCGCCGCATGGAGACCGACGCCTCCATCGTCGTCATGGGCGAGGACGTGCACCGCCTCAAGGGTGGCACCAACGGCGCCACGCGGGGCCTGCGCGACCGCTTCCCGGATCGTGTGCTGGGCACCCCCATCAGCGAGAACGCCTTCGCCGGTCTGGGCGGGGGCCTCGCCATGGACGGGCGCTACAAGCCGGTGATCGAATTCATGTACCCCGACTTCATGTGGGTGGCGGCCGACCAGGTGTTCAACCAGATCGGCAAGGCGCGCCACATGTTCGGCGGCGGCTTCGAGGTGCCTCTGGTGCTGCGCACCAAGGTGGCCATGGGCACGGGCTATGGCTCGCAGCATTCCATGGACCCGGCCGGCATCTTCGCCACCGCACCGGGCTGGCGCATCGTGGCCGCGTCCACGCCGTTCGACTATGTGGGGCTGATGAACGCTGCGCTGGCCTGCAAGGATCCGGTGCTGGTGATCGAGCATGTGGATCTGTACAACAGCCAGGGCGCGGCGCCGGTGGAGGACCTGGACTACATCATTCCCGTAGGCAAGGCCGCGGTGCGCCGTGGCGGCCAGGCCGTCACGGTGCTGACCTATTTGTCCATGGTGCAGCACACGCTGGAGGCCGTGGAGCAGACCGGCATAGATGCCGAGGTGGTGGATCTGCGCTGGCTCGATCGTGCCAGCCTGGACTGGGACACCATCGAGGCCAGCATCCGAAAGACCAACAACGTGCTCATCGTGGAGCAGGGCGCGCGTGGCACATCGTATGGCGGCTGGCTGGCCGACGAGATCCAGCGCCGCTGCTTCGACTGGCTGGACCAGCCGGTGCAGCGCGTGACCGGCGCCGAGGCCTCGCCCAGCATCTCCAAGGTGCTGGAGCGCGCCGCCGCGGCGCGCACCGAGGAGGTCGTCGCCGGGCTGCGGCTGGTCATGCGTGAGCAGGGCCGCGCCTGAGGGCAGGGGAGTACAGCATGAGCATGAACATGATGGCCCCCCTGGAAGTGGGCCTGGGCGTGCGGGATCTGCCGCGCATGCGGGCGTTTTATGAAAACGCGCTGGGTTGCCGCTTTGTCAGCGAGGTCTTCGTGCCCGCCGACAAGGCGCGCCAGGCGGCGCTGGCCGATGGCGGCTACACCGTGGTGCGCCTGCAGACCAGCCATGGCGAGCGCATCAAGCTGCTGGCCCCGGTGGATTCCGCGCCGGCTGCCCAGCAAGTGGGCCCCATCCTGGCCCAACCCAATGCCAGCTACCTGACGTTCATCGTCGAGGACATCAACGCCGCCATGGCGCGGCTGCGGGCCGAGGGGGTGGAGTTTTTGACCGGCCCCGAGCGCGTCGAGGTGCGCCCCGGCACCTACCTGGCGTTTTGCCGCGACCCCGAGGGCCATGTGCTGGAGCTCGTGCAGTACGCCGACATCGCCAGCTACCGCAATGATTTGAAGAACAGGAGCGTTTGACATGGCTACCTTGCTGCGCATGCCCGAAGTGGCAGCCAATTCCACTCATGCCACCTTGTCCGCCTGGACGCGGCAGGAGGGCGACACCGTGGCCGCGGGCGACTGCCTGGCCGAGATCGAAACCGACAAGGCCGTGGTCGAGTTCAACGCCGAAGCCGCCGGCGTGCTGGGGCGCCTGCTGGTGCAGGCGGGCCAGGAGGTCGAGGTGGGCGCGCCCATCGCCGTGCTGCTGGCCCAGGGGGAGACGGTTGCGGATGTGGACGCATTGCTGCAGGCCGCCGGCGCCGCAGCGCCTACGGCCGCACCGACCCAGCAGCAGTCCGCGGCACCCGCGCCTGCCGCCGTGACTGCCCCCGTGACCGCGGCCTCAAGCGATGCAGGCCAGCGCCTGCGCGCCAGCCCGCTGGCGCGGCGCCTGGCGGCGCAGCGCGGCATAGCGCTGGCGGGCCTGGCCGGCAGTGGCCCGAATGGCCGCATCGTGAAGATCGACATCGAGCGCGCAGCCAGCCAGCCTGCGGCCGCGGCCGCAGTGTCTGCGCCTGCGCCCGCCAGCGGCGCCGGCTATACCGAGGTGCCGCACAGCACTATGCGCCGCACCATCGCCCGGCGCCTGGCCGAGAGCAAGTCCACCATCCCGCATTTCTACCTCTCGGTCGATTGCCGCATGGAGCGCCTGCTGGCGCTGCGCGCCGAGATCAATGCCGGCGCGAGCCGCAAGATCTCGGTCAACGACTTCATCGTGCGCGCGGTGGCCGTGGCGCTGCGCGAGGTGCCGCAGGCCAACGTGGGCTGGACCGACGCAGCCATGCGCCAGTACCAGCAGGCCGACATCGCCGTGGCCGTGTCCACCGACGCCGGCCTGATCACCCCCATCGTGCGCGCGGCCGACGGCAAGACGCTGTCGCAGATCAGCGCCGAGATCGCCGACCTGGCCGCGCGCGCCCGTGCCGGCCAGCTGCGCCCCGACGAATACCAGGGCGGCAGCATGAGCGTGAGCAACCTGGGCATGTACGGCGTGGGCGAGTTCGCCGCCATCATCAACCCGCCGCAGGCCGCCATCCTGGCTGTGGGCGCGTCGCGGCAGCAGCCCGTGGTGGAGGGCGGGGAGCTCAAGGTGGGCACGGTGATGCGCTGCACGCTGTCGGTGGACCACCGCGCCATCGATGGCGCGCTGGCAGCGCAGTGGCTGGCGGCGTTCCAGCGCGCCATCGAGTCGCCGCTGTCCATGCTGGTCTGAGGAGGCGCGTCATGGCACAGGAAACATTCGATCTGCTGGTCATCGGCGGTGGCCCGGGCGGCTACGTGGCCGCCATCCGCGCCGCGCAGCTGGGCATGAAGACCGCGCTGGTGGAAAAGGCGCAGCTCGGCGGCATCTGCCTGAACTGGGGCTGCATACCGACCAAGGCGCTGCTGCGCTCGGCCGACGTGCTGCGCCTGGTGCGCAATGCCGCGCAGTTCGGCGTGCAGGCCGCCGCGCCCCAGGCCGATCTGGCGGCCATGGTGGCGCGCTCGCGCGCCGTCGCGGTGCAGCTCAACAAGGGCGTCGCGCACCTGATGAAGAAGAACGGCGTCAAGGTGTTTACCGGCCATGCCCGCCTGCAGGGCGCGGGCGCGGTGTCCGTCTCAGGCGCGGATGGCGTGTCCCCGGCACTCAGGGCCAAGCACATCGTGCTGGCCACGGGCGCCAGGGCGCGCCAGCTGCCGCAGCTGCCCAGCGACGGCCAGAGCGTGTGGACCTACCGCGAGGCGCTGACCCCGCCCGCCCTGCCCAAGCGCCTGCTGATCGTGGGCGCGGGGGCCATAGGCATAGAGTTCGCGAGCTTTTACCGCACGCTGGGCGCTGAGGTCACGGTGGTGGAAATGGCGGGGCGCATCCTGCCGGTGGAGGACGAGGAAGTCTCCGCCCAGGTGGCCGCCAGTCTGCAGCGCGAGGGCATCGCCATTCACACCGGCATGGCCGTGGCCCAGGCGCAGCGCGGCAAAAATGGCTGGGAGGTGACGCTGCAGGCCCAGGACGCCGCCAAGGCCCGGTTGCAGCTGCAGGCCGACGTGGTGCTGGTAGCCGCGGGCATCGTCGGCAACGTGGAAGACCTGGGCCTGGAAAAGACCCGCGTGCAGGTGGAGAAGACCCATATCGTCACCGATGCGCAATGCCGCACCGCCGAGCCGGGCGTGTACGCCATAGGCGATGTGGCGGGGCCGCCCTGGCTGGCGCACAAGGCCAGCCATGAGGGGGTGATGTGCGTGGAGCATATTGCCGGCCTGGCACCGCACGCGCTCGACCCCAGGCGCGTGCCCGCCTGCACCTACAGCCACCCGCAGGTGGCCAGTGTGGGCCTGACCGAGGCCCAGGCCAGGGCCGCGGGCCACAAGGTCAAGGTGGGCAAGTTCCCCTTTGGCGCCAACGGCAAGGCGATTGCCATGGGCGCCACCGCTGGCTTTGCCAAGGTGGTGTTCGACGCGGGCAGCGGCGAGCTGTTGGGCGCGCACATGGTGGGCGAGGAGGTCACCGAGATGATCCAGGGCTTTGCCATCGCGCAGACGCTGGAGACCACCGAGGCCGACCTGATGGCCACCATCATTCCTCACCCCACGATGTCCGAATCCATGCACGAGGCAGTGTTGGCTGCCTACGGCCGGGCCCTGCATATCTGACCAGGAGATTTTCTTATGTACGACTTTCAGGACAAGACGTTGCTGCTGACCGGTGCCAACGGCGGCATTGGCCGCGAGGTGGCCAGGCTGTTTTATGCCCATGGCGCCAACCTGGTGCTGACCGATATCGACCTGGCCGGGCTGGAGGGCTTTGCCCAGACCCTGGGCGGCGATGTAGCGCGGCGCGTGGCCTGCCTGCGCATGGATGCGGCCGACCCCGAGGATTCGCAGAAGGCCGTGGATGTGGCGCGTGAGCGCTTTGGCGGCATCGACTACCTCGTGCCCTCGGCCGGCCTGTACCTGGCGCAGCCGGTCAGGGAGATGACCGACGCGCAGTGGCGCCAGACCCTGTCCATCAACCTCGACGGCGTGTTCTATCTGTGCCAGCGCGCCATTGCCGTGCTGCGCGACGGCAGCTCCATCGTGCACCTGAGTTCGCTGGCCGCGCATCGGGGCGCCTATTACAACGCGCACTACAGCGCGTCCAAGGGGGCGATCCTGAGCCTGACCCGCTCGCTGGCGCGCGAGCTGGGCCCGAAGACGCGCGTGAACGCCGTCTCGCCCGGCGTCATCGCCACGCCAATGACCAATGAGCTGATCGCCAGGCGCGGCCAGGAGTCGATAGAGCAAACACCGCTCAAGCGCCTGGGACAACCCGAGGAAATCGCCAGCGTGATCGGCTTCCTGTGCAGCAGCGCCGCCAGCTTCATCACCGGCGAAGTCATCCATGTCAACGGCGGCCTGTACATGGCCGGCTGACGCATTCAAGGAGCAACACCATGTGGAATTTGAAAGACCCATCGCTGCTGCGCGAGCAGTGCTTCATCGACGGCCAGTGGCTGGGCGCGCAGCAGACCATTGCCGTGACGAATCCCGCCACGGGCGCGCATATCGCCAGCGTGCCCAAGCTCGGTGCCGCCCACGCGCGCCAGGCCATAGAGGCCGCGAACCGCGCCTGGCCCGCCTGGCGCGCGCGCACGGCCAAGGAGCGCGCGGCCCTGCTCAAGCGCTGGTTCGAGCTGATCATGGCGCACCAGGATGATCTGGCGACCATCATGACCCTGGAGCAGGGCAAGCCCCTGGCCGAGGCCAAGGGCGAGATCGCCTACGCCGCATCCTTCATCGAATGGTTTGCCGAGGAGGGCAAGCGTGTCTATGGCGACACCATTCCGGCGCCGGTGGCCAGCCAGCGCATCGTCGTCACCAAGGAGCCGATCGGCGTGTGCGCCGCCATCACGCCGTGGAACTTCCCAGCCGCGATGATCACGCGCAAGGCAGGGCCGGCACTGGCCGCAGGCTGCACCATGGTGGTCAAGCCGGCCTCGCAGACGCCGCTTACCGCCCTGGCGCTGGCCGTGCTGGCCGAGCGCGCCGGCATTCCGGCTGGCGTGCTGTCGGTGGTGACCGGCGCGGCGGGCGACATCGGCACCGAGCTGGCCACCAACCCGCTGGTGCGCAAGCTCACCTTCACGGGATCGACCGAGGTGGGGCGCACGCTGATGCAGCAGACGGCCGCGACCATCAAGAAGGTGTCGATGGAGCTGGGCGGCAACGCGCCCTTCATCGTTTTCGAGGACGCCGACCTGGACGCCGCCGTGGAGGGGGCTCTCGTCTCCAAGTACCGCAATGCCGGCCAGACCTGCGTATGCGCCAACCGCCTGTACGTGCACGCCAAGGTGTACGACGCGTTCGCGCAAAAGCTGGTCGCCGCCGTGCAGGCTATGCAGGTGGGCGATGGCCTGCAGGACGGCGTACGCATAGGTCCGCTGATCGATGCCAAGGCCGTGGCCAAGGTCGAGGAGCATATTGCCGACGCAACCGCCAAGGGCGCGCGCGTGCTCACGGGCGGCAAGCGCCACGCGTTGGGCCAGTCGTTCTTCGAGCCCACGGTGCTGGCCGATGTCACGCAGGGCATGGCGGTGGCCAAGGAGGAAACCTTTGGCCCGCTGGCGCCGCTGTTCCGCTTCGAGACCGAGGACGAGGTTGTGGCTCTGGCCAATGACACCGAGTTCGGCCTGGCGAGCTACTTCTACGCGCGCGACCTGGGCCGCGTCTGGCGCGTGGCCGAGCGTCTGGAGTACGGCATGGTGGGTGTGAACACCGGCCTGATCTCGAACGAGGTGGCGCCGTTTGGCGGCGTGAAGCAGTCGGGCATAGGCCGCGAGGGCTCGCGCTACGGCATCGAGGACTACCTCGTTGTCAAGTACATCAACATGGCCGGTATCTGAGCCATGGAGATCGACGGCAAGACCCGGGTGGTCGGCATCGTCGCCGACCCTATCGCCCATGTGCGCACGCCGCAGCTCTTCAACGCGGCCATGGCGCGCCAGGGCCACAACGCCGTGTGCGTGCCGCTGCATGTGGCGCCGCCGCAGCTGCCGGCGCTGCTGGCGGGACTGGCGGGCTGCCAGAACCTGGCCGGGCTGGTGGTCACCATCCCGCACAAGGAGGCGGTGGTCGCGCATTGCGGCGAGCTGACCCCGGCGGCACGCCTGGTCGGCGCCGCCAACGTGTTGCGCTGGGATGGCGCGCGCGGCCATTGGCTGGGCGGCAACCTCGATGGTGACGGCTTCGTCGCGGGCCTGAGGCAGCAGGGCCACGGCCTGGCCGGCAAGCGCGTGCTGCTGCTGGGCGCGGGCGGGGCGGGCAAGGCCATCGCCTACGCCGTGGGGCGCGAGCGCCCGGCCGAGCTGGTGCTCTACAACCGCTCCATGGCGCGGGCCGAGGAGGCGCTGGCGCGCATCGCCCCGGCGCTGCCGGGCGTCGCCATGCGCGGCGGGGCGGCCGATGCGAGGGGCTTTGACGTGGTCATCAACGCAACGGCCCTCGGGCTGCACGACGATGATCCCGCGCCGCTGCCGCTCGAGACACTGCGGCCGGGCATGCTGGTGTGCGAGGCCGTGATGCGCGACACCGCGCTGCTGGCCGCCGCGTGCGCATGCGGCGCCCAGGCCCATGCGGGGCAGCACATGCTGGATGGTCAATTAATGGCCATGGCGGATTTTTTCAACCTATCCTTGGGCGCGTAGCGTATGGCGGCTTCTTGGAGCGTGAGCGCGCTGTCGTGAAGCTGTATTCGTCAGGACTGCTGCGCCAGCCGTGCTTCGTCACGTTGGATCAGCCGCCAGGTGGCGTTTGCCAGCCAAGTGAGGCCCACAAAAGCGGCCAACGAGATCAGCCACTGGCCCAGCCGCTGCTGGTCGTCGAGCAGGTAGGCGTTGCACAGGCGCAGGGGCGAGTCGATGTAGAGCTGGCCGACGACGACCATCATCATCAGGAGGTTGCCCAGAAAAAAGCCCTGGATGATCAGTCCGGCGGGGCGCCAGGACAGGCGCAGGGCGACGCCGGCCAGCAGCAGCGCGGCGCACTTGGCCACTTCGATGTCGCTGCGGTACAGGGCCAGGTCGAGCACGCGGGGGATCATCAGCACGGCCAGCGCCGCGCTGATCCAGACCAGGCCGGCAATGCCGTGGGTGTTGCAGCTCATCACCCAGCGACGCAGCCGCTCGGGCAGGGCGACGGCCAGCAGCGCGCCGCTGGCCATCAGCAGGGGAAACTGCAGCACCATGTGGCGCCACATGCTCGCTTCCAGTGCGTGACGGGCGGCAGGCCATAGCAGCACCACGGCGAGGCACAGGCCGGCAAGCGCCTGACGCCGTGGCGTCAGCCAGGCGGTCAGGCGGGCCGCTTGCGGCCATGGTGGCCGCATCATGATTGCGGTGCGCCGGCGTGCTGCTGGCGTGCCAGGTGGCGGGCGTAGTTCAGCGCCAGCTGCTGCTCGGCCAGATCGAAGACGCGCACCATGCGGCCCTGGCCGTCAAAGACCAGCAGTGCGGCGTTGTGCTCGTAGTCGCCAAAGTCGTTGGGAATGACCACCACTCCCAGGCGTGCCAGCAATGCCTGTTGCTGCGCCGGGTCGGGCACGCGTGCGAAACGCCATAGCCGCGGGTCGGCCTGCAGCTTGTCAGCATAGGGGGCAAGCACTTGCGGTGCGTCGTGGGCGCCGTCAAAGCTGATCGACAGCAGGCGCACGCCAGGGTTGGGTTCTTGCTGCAGTGCCTGCTGCAGCTGCTGGAAGCTGCTGCCCAGCGACAGGCAGACGGTCTGGCAGCGGGTGTAGAAGAAGTCGGCGATCGTCACGCCCGCGTGTCCGTCCGTGCCGCTGCCACCGGCCAACAGTGCGGGCAGGGTGGTTGCGGGTACGTCCGCGCCGTCGACGGCCACGGACGGAGCGGGCACCGGGCGCAACGCCACCTCCAGGCGGCGTGCATCCTCGTCGGTCCAGGCCTGAAAGTCGTAGGTCAGCCAGGAGGCCGCCGCCCAGCCGGCCAGCAGGGTGAGCAGGCAGGCCAGGGCGGTGCGCAGCATGCTTACTTCAGCAAGGCCTTGAGCGCGTCTTCACCCTCGAAGGGTGTCGTGCGGTCGGCTCCGGCCTTGCGCTCCTCGGCAAACAGGTCGGCGTCCAGCGGGTCGTTCTTGTTGGACCAGCTGGTGCGGATGTAGGTGGCCACGCCCGCCAGCTCGGCGTCCGACAGCTGGGCAAAGCTGGGCATGGCGCCCTGGTACTTGTTGCCCTTGACTGTGATCTCGCCGGTGATGCCGTGCAGCAGGATGTTGGCCAGCACGCGGGGCTCGCCGTGCACCCATTCGGAGCCGTCCAGCGGCGGGAACACGCCCGGCAGGCCGGCGCCGTTGGCCTGGTGGCAGGCGGCGCACTGCGCGGCAAAAATGGCCTTGCCGTCGACGGCGGCGCCGGCAGCAGGTGCGGCCGGCCCCGAGAGCTCGGCCAGCGTGCGCTGGTCGCCATACTGCGACAGGCCCAGCGGTTCGGAGCGGATGATGTAGACCACGGCCCAGACCACCATCACCAGCGCGATCAGCAAGGCGCTGATCGGCATCGGGCGGATGGCCTCTTCGGGGTCTTCGTTTTCGCGTTTTTGTGCGTCGATATCTGGTTGTTGGCTCATCGTGACCCTCCTTTCAGACTGCAGGCGCAGCCGTGTCGCCCGCAGGCGCCGCGGAGCTCTTGGCACCTTCGGCCTCGCGTGGCTGCGGGGGCAGCACCGGGTAATTGCGTTTGAGCGCCTGCAGGTACTTCACCAGATCCAGTGTCTCAGGCTTGGGCACGACGACCTTGCCCGCAGGCGCCACGCCCGGCGGCAGGTTGACGACTTCCTCATCCTGCTCGGCCTTGTCCTTGATGTCGAACAGATAGGGGTAGGACGGCATGATGGACTCTTGCACATAGGCGCGCGGCTGGTACAGGTGGCCCAGTTGCCAGTCCTTGCTGGGCTGGCGCACGCCGATGTTCAGCAGGTCAGGCCCGGTGCGCATGCTGCCCAGCAGGTGGGGCCTGTCGTACACGTAGTCGCCCGGCACCGAGGCACGGCCCCAGCCGCGCTGGGAGTCGGCAGGCGCAAAGCTCTCCGAGCGCGGCTGCTGGCTGTGGCAGTACATGCAGCCGTTGGCGATGTAGCTGGCGCGTCCGCGCAGCTCGGCGCTGGTATAGGGCTTGACGCCCTCGGTCGGCTTGACGTCGTGCACCTGGATGTAGGGCAGGATGACCAGGGCGGAGACCGCGATGGCAAAAGTGGCCATCGCGCCTGCGGTCAGTTTGACTTCATTTTCCATGAACGATCTCCATGGCCTTGGGTTGGCTCGAGAACAGGGCTGCGCCCGTGCGATCCGGGCCAAAGCGCAGCGCCATGACCAGGAAGTGGTAGACGAAGACGATGTGGCTGGCCACCATCAGGGCACCGCCCAGGCTGCGCCACTTGAGATAGGGCATGGTGACCAGGACGGAGTCGATGAACGGACGCGCCGGATCGAGCATGGCCAGGCCCTGCAGCCAGCCGCCGTAGGACAGGAAGATGAAGTAGATCAGGATGCCGATGGCGGCCAGCCAGAAGTGCAGCGAGATCAGGCGCGGGTACGGCCATTCCCAGTGCACGATGCGCGGCATGATGAAGTAGATGGCGCCGAACAGCACCATGGTGACGAATCCATAGGCGCCCAGGTGGGCGTGGGCCACGGTGTAGTGCGTGAAGTGCGCCACCTGCTGCACCGAGCGCAGCGCCTCGAACGAGCCCTGCAGCGACGACATCATGTACATGAAGCCGCCGAACATCATGAAGCGCAGCACCGGCGAGTAGCGTGACAGGTGCATGCGCCCCTTCATCGTCAGCGCCATGTTGATCGCGAAGGCCAGGACCGGAATGATCATCATCATGCTCTGCACGATGGACAGCGTGATCAGCCAGCCCGGCACCGGGCCGCCCACCAGGTGGTGGCCACCGACCTGGGCGTAGAAGAAGGCCAGCGTCCAGAAGCCCAGGATGGACAGGTTGTACGAGCGAATCGGCCGCGCAATGATCTTGGGCAGGAAGTAGTAGATGGCGCCGACGGCCACGGGCGTGAACCACAGGCCGAGTACGTTGTGGCCATACCACCAGTTCATCGCGGCCTGTTGCACGCCGAATTGCACGCCGGGAATCTTGCCGACGATGAACAGCGAGGTGATCCACAGCAGCGCGGCCGTGTGGTACCAGGTGGTCACGTACAGCGACTCGACCTTGCGGTTGACCAGCGTGTACAGCACCGGGCCGATGATGCAGACCATGCCGGCGGCAAAGAAGATACCGATCTGCCAGGGCATTTCCAGGTACTCCAGGCCGTCGGTCCAGCCCGCGCCAATCGCGCCCACGCCCGCGGCAATGGCCACGTTGACCAGCGCGCCGCCCATCATGATCCACATCGAGCCGAACAGAGGCGTGCGCAGCAGGCGCGGCATCAGCCAGATGATGATGCCCAGCTCGGCGTTGGTGATCCAGCCGTAGAGCACGGCCGTCAGGTGCATGGTGCGCATGCGGCCAAAGGTCATCCAGGCTTCGCTGACCAGCCAGTCGGGCAGGTGCAGCTTGAGCGATGCCGTCAGTCCGGCGATGCCGCCGAACAGCAGCCACATGCAGGCGAACGCGATGAACATGAACACCGGAAACGCGCTGGAGCGGTCGGCGGCCAGGCGGTCCTGCAGCTCCTGGGCGTCCGGGACGTGTCGCTCGTCGCCCGGCTCGGCCGCCGCGTGCTGGAAGCGCTCCTGCTGCTGGGTGCCCAGTGCGGGATCGTCGATATGACCGATCTCTCCCTTGACGAAGATGGCCGATGCGGCCTTGGGATTTTCGACCAGCAGCCCCTTGCGCAACGACCATATGAAGACGAACAGTCCAATGATCGAGAGCAGGAAGGCAGCCAACAGGCTCAGGAGGGCGCTGTCCATCGCTGTGGTTCCTTTCGTTTTTTAACCCTGCAGGCGCATGCATGCGCCTGGTTTTGATCCACTGCAAATAACGGAGCAACAAAGCCTGTTACCGCATGGTGCCAGCGATTCTAAGATTGCGCCTCAATCGGCCTTGATGCAGTGCAACATGCCCATGTTGATGGCGCTGTCTCCATTGACTTATGCCAAGTACCGTTTGGCCGCAATGTGGTAGTGCTGCGGCGCAATATCGAGTGGAGTGGCCAGGCAAGCGCACGCGCCCGGCCGAGCGGGAAAGCGGGCCGGAGCGGGCGCGCGGCAAATCGCCTTGATTTTTGGCCGGGC
Source organism: Comamonas faecalis (assembly GCF_039538025.1). Lineage (NCBI taxonomy): Bacteria > Pseudomonadati > Pseudomonadota > Betaproteobacteria > Burkholderiales > Comamonadaceae > Comamonas > Comamonas faecalis. Next base: position 96,487 of record NZ_BAABBP010000010.1, on the reverse strand, counting down.
GAGCGCCCTGCGGTGGAGGCGGGAAAAGCCCGCCGGGGTCAGCGCAGCAGTGCCGCCTGCTTCCAGGCGTGCACCGCCTCGTCGCCGTCGCCGCGCTGCTCGGCCAGCTCGGCCAGATGGCGCCAGGCGCTGGCGCGCAGGCGCTCGTCGCGCAGCTGTTGCACCGCGCGGGCAAAGCCCTGCTGGGCCTTGCCCCACAGCTGGCGGTGCATGCAGGCTGCCGCGGCCAGGTATTGCAGGTGGGGTTCGCGCGGGCGGGCGCGCTGCGCCGACTCGATGCGGGCGAGCCAGTCGTCCTCCAGATCCTGCATGTTGCGCTCCAGCGTGCGCACCAGACGCAGCCATTGCGCGTCGTTGAAGTCCGGCTCGCCCTGGCCGCTGAGCGCCTGCCAGACGGGGGTGAGCCACTGGCGCACCTGCGCCGGCTCGCCGCCCAGGCGCGAGAGCTGCTGCGCCGCGCGCGTGGCGATGTCGGGGTGGCTGCGCTCGGCGGCGTCCAGCTGCTGCCAGATGCGCAGGAGCTGGTGCGTGTCGCGTGTGCCGCGGATTTGTTCAAGCAGCAGCGAGCGCGTCAGCGTGTCGGCCACGGACGGGGCAAAGGCGCCATGCTTGGCCAGCAGCCGTGCGGTCTCCAGCGCCAGGTCGGTCTGCTGGGTGTGGCGCGCGGCCTTCAGGCGGGTGCGCAGCGCCAGCGTGCGCCGGGCCGTGCCGGCGGGCAGGCTGGCCAGCTGCTCCAGCGCGGACTCGGCGTCCCGGTCGTCCAGCGCCCAGCGCGCGGCGCGCAGCTGCAGGCCTTCGCCAAATTCGCGCTCGCTGTCGCTGGTGTGCTCGGCAATCGTCTGCTGCGCCTGCTCCAGGTGCGTCTGGCGGGTTTCGCGGTCTTGCAGCGCGTGCGACGACTCGGCCGCGATCAGGTGCGCCAGCGCGCGCATCTGGCGCGTGTGCGGGTCGCTCTCGCGCAGCTGCTCCAGCGCCTGTGATTGGCCTATGGCAGTGAGCGCGTCCTTGCGCGCGCGCAGGTAGCGCCCGGACAGCATGTAGGAGTAGGCGCCCAGCAGCGCGCCGTGCATGGTGCGCTCGCGCTGCATCACGCGCCAGCGCCGGGTCTGCTGGGGCAGCGCGCGCAGCACCGCCATGCCGCGCAGAGCCGAATGCACGACGATGAAGCCCACCAGCAGCGCGATCAGCACCAGGTTGAGCGCCAGGTCGATGCGCCAGGGCGGCCAGAACACGGTGACCACAGCCTGGTTGTTGCCGGCAAACAGCGCCACCGCGACGGCGGCGCCAAACAGGGCCAGAAACCAGAGAGCTGCGCGCATGGGGGTGTGTCCTGTCCGTGAAAGAGGTGGCGGGAGAGCGGGGGGGTCAGCGGCCGGCGGCGGCCGTGGCCAGCGCGGCAAAGGTGTCGTCCAGCGTGGGCGTGTCGGACGCGGTCATGTGCTCTTGCAGCTGCTGTAGCGCCTGCAGCGCGTTCTGGGTACGCCGCGACGTGGGGTCGAAGTACTTGACCATGACGCTGTAGGCGTAGGCCAGGTCGGCGCGCGCCGCGCCGGTGCGCCGGCCCAGCAGGCTCAGGCGGGCGTTGAGCAGCTGCATCTTCAGGTTTTCGCGCAGGAAGAAGGCCTGCTCGGGCGCCAGCAGCACCGCGTCGGGGTGCTCGATGCGCTGAATGCGCACCAGCGTCAGCGCTTCGTCGCGCACGCCGGTCCAGGCGCGCTGCAGCCAGGCCTGCCACGGCGGCGTGGCGGCAGCGTCGGCGGGCTTGTCCTGCGCGGGCGCCTCATCGGCAGCCTCGCCGCCCGGCCGCGCCGCCGGGCCGTGCAGTGCCTGGGCCGTGGTTGCGGCATTGCGCAGGGGCAGATCGCCCACCTGGCGCACCAGGTCGTCCAGGCGGCCGAGCAGCCCGGCGGTGTCGGTGACGTTGGCGCGCTCCAGGCGCTCGGTGTCCTGGGCCATGGCGCGCAGCACCGGCGTCAGCCGCGGCTGCGACGCGCGTTCGATGCGCTGGCTGGCGCTGTGCAGAGCGGCCAGCAGCGGCTGCAGGCTGCCGGTCAGCTGCGCCTGCTGCTGCGCCAGGCGAATGCCGGCCTCGATGTCGACGACCAGGTTCTCGTCGCGCGAGCGAGACAGGCTTTGCATCAGCTCTTCGAGCTGGCTGCGCTGCAGCGCCACCTCGCCCACGCGCGTCTCCAGCACGGTGAGCTTGGCGGAGCTGTCGCGCGCCAGATCCTGCGCCTCGCGCGCGACGGTACGCGCCTCGATGGCCTGGGCGCCGGTCTCGGCGCTCTGGCGCGCCAGCTGCTCCTGGATGGATGCCAGGCGCTGCCACAGCAGTGCCGACAGCGCCAGCGCGCCCACGGCCAGCAGGGAAATGATGGCCATCGCCAGCGCGGAGCCGCCACCACCATGCGTGGAGGAGGGCGCCGGTGGCGGCGGGGAGGGCAGGGGGTTATCGGCGCTCATGCTCGGATTTTATCGATGCGGCCACGTCGGCCAGGGTGGGACGGCATTGCAGCACCCGGCCAAAACCGTGGCCGGTGGCGCTTTGCGCAATGCGCGGGTGGGTGGCCAGCGCGCGGCAGGCGCTCCAGTCGTGCCTGGGCAGCGCGGCGACCAGGTGGCTCAGCGCCTCGGAGCTGCTCAGCAGCCACAGCGGGTCGCTGGCAAGCAGCGCACGCAGCTGCTGCAGGTCGGCGCTGCTCCAGGCGGGGGCGGCGCGCTCGTAGGCGGCGACGAAGTCGGCCTGGCCGCCAGCCGCGGCAATGCGAGCGGCCAGCCAGTCACGGCCGTTGCCGCCTTCGAGCGCCGGGGTGCTGGTGCCGCGCACGACGAGCACGCGCGTGCCCGTGCCCACTCGCGGGCCGACGGACTGCCACAGGGATTCGGAGTCGAACTGCCGTGCGTCGGCGGCGGGGCTGTCGATGCAGCCGGGCGGCAGGCCCAGCGCCTGCAGCTGGCCGGCCGTTCCGGGGCCGGGCGCCCAGATGCGGGTGCCGCCCCCGGGCTGTGCGGCCAGCGCCGCCACGAGTGCGGGCGTGAAGAAATGCGTCGCCGCGTTGCCGCTGACGACCATGATGGCCTGGTAGCGGCCGGCCTGTGCGTGCAACCGGGCCTGCACCAGCGCCTGCTGCAGCGGCGCGGTGCTGACCGCGTGGATGTCGATCAGCGGCAGCGCCAGCGCGTCTATGCCCAGCGCCTGCAGGTCGCCCACCCATTGCGCGGCGTCGCGCGCGGGCCGGGTGACGACGACCGGGCTCATGCCTTGCGCGCGCCGCCCGCCTGCAGGCGCGCGGCCACTTCAAGCCCCAGCGCGTCGGCCTGCGCCAGCGTGGCAACCGGCGCCTGGCCCTGGGCGCGCACCAGCGGCTGGCCGCCTTCCAGGTCGCCCCAGGCGGCGTGCAGCGCCAGCGTGTCGTCCTGCCATTGGCCGTGCGCGGCCAGCGGCATGGAGCAGCTGCCGCCCATGGCGCGGCTGACCGCGCGCTCGGCGGTCACAGTGAGCCAGGTGCGCTCGTCGGCCAGCGGTGCCAGCGTGTCGATCAGATCCTGGCGGTCGGCGCGAATCTCTATGCCCAACGCGCCCTGGCCGGCGGCGGGCAGCATCTCGGTGGGCTCGAACACGCTGCGGATGCGCTCGTGCAGGCCCAGGCGCTTCAAGCCCGCGGCCGCCAGAACGATGGCCGCGTACTGGCCCTCGTCGAGCTTGCGCAGGCGCGTCTGTACATTGCCGCGCAGCGGCTCTATCTTCAGGTCGGGGCGCAGCGCCTGCAGCAGCACCTGGCGGCGCAGGCTGGAGGTGCCGACCACCGCGCCCTGCGGCAAATCCTGCAGGCGCGCGTAGTGCGGCGAGACGAAAGCGTCGCGCGGGTCTTCGCGCAGCATCACGCAGGCCAGCGCAAAGCCGGCGGGCAGCTCCATGGGCACGTCCTTGAGCGAGTGCACCGCAATGTCGGCGTTGCCCTCTTGCAACGCCACCTCCAGCTCTTTGACGAACAGGCCCTTGCCGCCCACCTTGGACAGCGTGCGGTCCAGGATCTGGTCGCCGCGCGTGGTCATGCCCAGAATGCCGGCCTGGTGGCCGCGCGCGATCAACAGTGACTGCACGTGCTCGGCCTGCCACAGGGCCAGCTGGCTCTCGCGGGTGGCGATGGTGATGCGGGAAGGGGGAGTGGGGCTGGAGGTCATGGAACGGCTGCAAACAGACTGCGGCCTTCACGGGCGAGGGCCGCCGGGAATGCTAGCATGCTGCGCTGCAATATCGCGACACTGACCCGAGAGACCCGCCATGGCAGCACCCAACGACGCAGCACCGCAGGAGACGCCCGTCCGCAAGGCCGACAAGGACGCTCCGCTGATCCGCGACATCCGCCTGCTGGGGCGCATTCTGGGCGACGTGATCCGCCTGCAGGAGGGCGAGGCCGCCTATGCGCTGGTCGAGCAGGTGCGCCAGCTGTCGGTGGCGTTTCGCCGCGACCAGGACTTGGCGGCCGACCGCGCGCTCAAAAAACTGCTCAAGTCGCTCAGCGGCGACCAGACGGTGAGCGTGATACGCGCTTTCACCTATTTCAGCCACCTGGCCAACCTGGCCGAGGATCGCCACCACATCCGCCGCCGCGCGGTGCACGAGCGCGCCGGCAGCCAGCAGGAGGGCAGCATCGAGGTGGCGCTGTCGCGCCTGCGCTGGGCCGGCATCACGCCCGACGCGGTGGCGCGCACGCTGGCGACCAGCTATGTATCGCCCGTGCTCACCGCCCATCCCACCGAGGTGCAGCGCAAGAGCATCCTGGATTCGGAGCGCGACATCGCCCAGCTGCTGGCCGAGCGCGACGACATCCAGGCGCGCGCCCAGCTGTACAACGCTGCGCGTGACACGCTGACCCCGCGCCAGTTGCAGGCCAACGACGAGCAATTGCACACACGCGTGGCCCAGCTGTGGCAGACACGGCTGCTGCGCTACACGCGGCTGACGGTGGCCGACGAGATCGAGAACGCGCTGAGCTATTACGAATACACGTTCCTGCAGGAAATCCCCCGGCTGTACGCCGACCTGGAGGCGGCACTGGGCGCCGGCCAGCCCGTGGCCAGCTTCTTGCGCATGGGCCAGTGGATCGGCGGCGACCGCGACGGCAACCCCAACGTGGGCGCCGACACGCTGCGCCTGGCACTGGGGCGCCAGTGCGCCGTGGCGCTGCACCACTATCTGCAAGAGGTCAACCAGCTCGGGCGCGAGCTGTCGCTGTCGTCCAAGCTGGTGCAGGTCACGCCAGCGCTGGCCGCGCTGGCCGACGCCTCGGGCGACCTGAGCGCGCACCGCAGCGACGAGCCCTACCGCCGCGCGCTGTCGGGCATCTACGCGCGCCTGGCGGCCACGCTCACGCAGCTGACCGGGGGCGAATCGGCGCTGCATGCGCTGGCGCAGCGCCCGGCCTATGCCAGCGCGCAGGACTTTCTGGCCGACCTGCGTGTCATCGAGGCGTCGCTGGACTCGCACCAGGGCAGCGCGCTGGCGCTGCAGCGCCTGCACCCGCTGATCCGCGCGGCCGAGGTCTTCGGCTTTCACCTGGCGACGGTGGACCTGCGCCAAAGCTCGGACCAGCACGAGCGCGTGATCACCGAGCTGCTGGCCAGCGCGCGCATCACGCCCGACTACGGCGCGCTGGACGAGGACGCGCGCCAGCAGCTGCTGCAGCGCCTGCTGCGCGACGCACGGCCGCTGCGCGTCATCGGCCTGCAGTACTCGGAGCACACGGCGCACGAGATGGCCATCTTCGAGGCCGCGCGCGACCTGCTGCGCGCCCACGGGCGCGAGGCGATTCGCCACTACATCATCAGCCACACCGAGACGGTGAGCGACCTGCTGGAGGTGCTGCTGCTGCAAAAAGAGGTGGGCCTGATGCACGGCGCGCTGGGCGACGCCGACGCGCGCGCCGAGCTCATCGCCGTGCCGCTGTTCGAGACCATCGAAGACCTGCGCAACGCCGCCGGCATCATGCGGGGCTTTTACGCCATCGACGGCGTGCTTGACCTGCTGCGCGCCGGCGGCGCCGAGCAGGACATCATGCTGGGCTACAGCGACAGCAACAAGGACGGCGGCATCTTCACCAGCAATTGGGAGCTGTACCGCGCCGAGATCGCGCTGGTGGCGCTGTTCGACGAAGTGAACGCACGCAACAGCGGCCAGGACATCCGCCTGCGCATGTTCCATGGCCGCGGAGGCACCGTGGGGCGCGGCGGCGGCCCCAGCTACCAGGCCATCCTGGCGCAGCCGCCGGGCACGGTGCGCGGGCAGATCCGCCTGACCGAGCAGGGCGAGGTGATCGCCAGCAAATACGCCAACCCCGAGATCGGCCGGCGCAACCTGGAGACGCTGGTCGCCGCGACGCTGGAGGCCACGCTGCTGCAGCCCACCAAGCCCGCCACGCCCGCGTTTCTGGCGGCGGCCGAGCAGCTGTCGCGCGCCAGCATGGCCGCCTACCGCGCGCTGGTGTACGACACGCCGGGCTTTACCGACTACTTCTTCAGCGCCACGCCGATCCGCGAGATCGCCGAACTGAACATCGGCTCGCGCCCCGCGTCGCGCAAGGCCAGCCAGAAGATCGAGGATCTGCGCGCCATTCCCTGGGGCTTCAGCTGGGGCCAGTGCCGCCTGACGCTGCCCGGCTGGTACGGCTTTGGCTCGGCCGTACAGGCCTTCATCGACGCGCCCGGCAAAGACCCCAAGGCGCAGCTGGCGCTGCTGCGCAAGATGCACCGCCAGTGGCCATTCTTCAGCACGCTGCTGTCCAACATGGACATGGTGCTGGCCAAGAGCGACCTGGCACTGGCCAAGCGCTACAGCGAGCTGGTCGGCAACGCGCGCCTGCGCAAGCAGGTGTTTGGCGCCATCGAGCAGGAATGGCAGCGCACCACCGAGGCGCTGGAACGCATCACCGGCAACAAGGTGCGCCTGGCGCACAACAGCGCGCTGGCGCGCTCGATACGCCACCGCTTTCCCTACATCGACCCGCTACACCACTTGCAGGTCGAGCTGATCCGCCGCTGGCGCGCCGGCCAGGGCGACGAGCGCGTGCGCACCGGTATTCACATCTGCATCAATGGGATTGCGGCGGGGTTGCGCAATACGGGTTGATTTGCGCCGCTGCGCCAAAAACCAAGGCCGCTGTCCTCTCCGAGGAAGCGGCCTTGCCGTCTTTTGTACTCGCCCCCGCCAATTCTCAGGCGGCAGCGGTCTGATCGTCCACCACCGCGCCCGGCGCGTTGTTGATGCAGGATTGGATGCCGTTGTCGCGCGCTGCTTCGCCGGAGTACATCTGGCTTTGGCCGATGACCTGGCCGTTGGTGGCCTTGAGCACGAAGTAGGGCGAGCCGTCCTTGGCGGTGAGCTTTTCGTAGCGGGCGGCTTCGGCGCCGTTCTTTTTGACCGACTCGATGCCGTTGAGCGCGCTGGCCTTGGCCTCGTACATCTCGCTGGTCAGGATGACCTGGCCATTGCCGGCGTGCAGGTTGAAGTGGAATTTGTCGTTCTTGGATTTCTTGAGTTCGAACTTGCCAGCCATGTTTTCTCCTGGGTTGTGCTGCGCCGCGCCCCATGGCGCGGCTGCAAGCGCGCATTGTTGCAGCAAGGCACGGGCGGACATGGTCAACGATTGCCAACCTGCTGCCGTGTCCACGCGGCGTCTTGCCTTGGGATGCCGGCGCGCGGCGTGGCGCCGCCCTTGGCTGCGTACATGGCCTGGTCGGCGTGCGCCAGCAGGGCCTGGGCGGTATTGCCGTCGTGCGGGTAGGTGGCCAGGCCCACGCTGGCGTGGACTTGCAGTTGCCCATGGCGATGGGCGATGGGTTGGGCAATGCTGTGTTGCAGCCGCTGGAGCAGGGCGTGCGCGTCGAGCGCGGGGTCGGTTTCGCCGCCGCTCAGCACGATGACGAATTCATCGCCGCCCAGCCGCGCGACCATGTCGGTGGGGCGCACCATGGCCTGCAGGCGAGCGGCAATGGTTTGCAGCACCAGGTCGCCCGCCTGGTGGCCGTGGCGGTCGTTGATGGGCTTGAAGTCGTCCAGGTCCAGCACCAGGACGTGCAGCGCATTTTCGCGGCGTTGCACGCGCCGCAGGCAGCGCTGCAGGTGGGAGTCGAACAGGGTGCGGTTGGCCAGGCCGGTCAGCGCGTCGTAGTGCGCCAGGCGCTGCAGTTCGTTGACCTGGGTGTTGTAGGTCTGTGCGACTTCGGTGATCTCGGCGGCCCAATGCGCGGGCACGGATTCGAGCGTGCGGTGGCTGCGCATGGCCTGGCGCAGCAGGTGCAGGGGCTGGCCGATGATGCGCTCAAGCGCCCAGGCGGCGCTGGTGATGACCGCTTGCAGCATGGCGATGAAGATCACCAGTTGCAGGGCCAGGGTTTCGAAGGCGGAGTCGATGAACGACACGGGTGCAAAGCCGATGCGCAGCTCGCCGACCGGGTGCCGGGCGCCCGCCTCGTCCACGTAGTGCAGGGGGGCATGCAGCAGGTCGGACGAGGGCGCTCGCGTTGCGGCGCCGGTCTGGATGAGGCTTTGCGCGCACTGGTCTTCGACGGTGACGCTGCGCACCTGGGGCTGCAGCAGCATGGCCTGGGCAATACTGGTGGCGGTGGCGCTGTCGCAGTCCCGCAGCGGTTTGGACAGTGCGGTGCCAAAGACCTGCAGCGTCTGCTGGCGCTGGTTTTCTGCGTCGCTGCGCTGGTGGCGCAGGTTGACCCACGCGGTGCCCAGCGCCGCCAGCACGAAGGCCAGCGTCAGCACGGGCAGCAGCTGGCGCACGAAGCGGGCGTGGAGCGTTCGGGACGAATGGGGCACGGCGCAGGGCTTTCTGCCGCTCACCCGACCGGCTGCAGCAGCAGGTGGCGTGTGGGCCGCTTGCGGCGGTATTCCCAGGTGCGGACGAATTGCCCGTCGCGCCTAATCTGGTCGAAGCCCGCCTGCAGCGCTGCGTGCACCAGGGCGTTGGCATGGGCCAGCGAGGCTTCCGTGCGCGCCACGAAGTGCCAGGGTGAGTGGGCGGCCCGCGCGCCCAGGCCGCACGCTTCGGCGACGCAGCCGACGAAGCGTCGGCGCATGGCGGTAGTGGCGGTGGACAGGGGCATGGGCGGCGTAAGTGTAGAAGTGCGTGCGCCCGGTGGCTGCCCATTTTTGTCAAACAAGGTCATTCGCTGCGGCTTGCCGCGCATCGGGGGATGCGCCCGTGCGCGGTGCATGGCACACGCCTTGCCGCTGGCGGGGCCGGCTTGTCATGATAATGACCACCCATGTTGGCCTATATCGTCAAACGCCTGCTGCTGATGCTGCCCACGCTGCTTGGCGTGCTGTTGCTCACCTTTGTGGTGATTCAGTTTGTACCCGGCGGGCCGGTGGAGCAGTACCTGGCCGAGGCCAAGGCTGGCGCTGCGGGCCACGGCGGTGCCGAGGGGGCGGGCATGGCCTACCGCGGCGCTCAGGGGGTGGACACGCAGCGCCTCGCGCAGATCAAGAAGCTTTACGGCTTCGACAAGCCGGCGCACGAGCGTTTCGTGCAGATGCTGGGGCAGTTCGCCCGCTTCGACCTGGGGCGCAGCTTCTTTCAGAACAAGGACGTGTGGCAGCTGGTCAAGGAGAAGATGCCGGTCTCGATCAGCTTGGGGCTGTGGACCTTCTTCATCAGCTACCTGGTGGCCGTGCCGCTGGGCGTGGCCAAGGCGGTGCGCGCGGGTTCGCGCTTCGACCTGGTGACGACGCTGATCATCCTCGTGGGCTATGCCATTCCGGGTTTTGTGCTGGGCGTGGCGCTGCTGGTGGTGTTTGGCGGGCAATTGCAGTGGTTTCCGCTGCGCGGGCTCACCTCCAGCAACTGGGACGAGCTGGCCTGGGGCGCGCGCATCGTCGACTATCTGTGGCACATCACGCTGCCGGTCACAGCCATGGTGGCGGGCAGTTTTGCAGTGACGGCCATGCTGACCAAGAACGCGTTTCTCGAAGAAATCCGCAAGCAATATGTGCTGACCGCGCGCGCCAAGGGGCTGAGCGAGCGCCAGGTGCTGTGGGGCCATGTGTTTCGCAATGCCTTGATTCCCATCGTCACCGGCTTTCCGTCGGCCTTCATCGGCGCGTTCTTCACCGGCTCGCTGCTGATCGAGACGCTGTTCTCGCTCGACGGCCTGGGATTGCTGAGCTATGAGAGCGTGATCCGCCGCGACTATCCGGTGGTGCTGGGCACGCTCTATTTGTTCACGCTGATCGGCCTGGTGACCAAGCTGATCAGCGACCTGTGCTACGTGTGGGTCGATCCGCGCGTGAAATTCGACTGAGTTCGTCATACAATGCATGACAAACATCTTTCCGGGAAGTCGGCCATGCGGGTCAATGCGCGTTTCGAGGGCGAAGCCGAGCAGCAGCTCAATTACCTGGCCGAAGCCACTGGTCTGGGCGTGAGCGAGGTGCTGCGCACCAGCGTGCAGTACTACTATGAACAGGTGCGGGCGCGACGCGGGGGCCTGGCGCACTTCGCGGCGTTCGTCGGCAAGGGCCGCAGCGGCCGGACCGACGTGGCCGGCAGTTACAAGACGCGTCTGGCCGAGGGATGGGGCAACAAGCACCACGACCGCGCGCCAGCTGTGCATGAGCCGGTGACGCCCTATGCAGCCCAGCCGCCTGCCGCCTCCAAACCTGAAAAACCGTCCCGGGCGGGCGACGCGTGATCATCGTCGACGCTGGCTTCTTCTACGCGCTGGCAGACTCCGACGACGCTTGGCACAGCCGCGCCACCGGGGTACTGCACACGCAGGGCGAGGGCTGGATTACCACCTGGCCGGTGCTGACCAAAGCCACGCACCTGCTTACGCGCTGGATTGGCACCGACGCCGCGCAGGCCCTGCTGCGCGATGTGGCGGCCGGCGGCATTGCCGTCTGGCAGTGGGACGCGCCGCAAACCGAGCGACTGGCGCACCTGATGCAGCGTTACGCCAGTCTGCCGATGGACCTGGCCGACGGCTCGCTGGTGCTGCTGGCCGAGCACCTGGGCCACGGTCGCATCCTGACCACTGACGAGCGCGGCCTCGGCGCCTATCGCTTCAAGAGCCGTGAGCCTTTTCACAACCTGCTGGCGGACGCGAGCCATGGCTGACGACGCGCCGACGCCCAGCCTGTCTCCCGCGCGCCGCGCCTGGCTGCGTTTCAAGCGCAACCGCCTGGGTTACTGGAGCCTGTTGCTGTTTTGCGCACTGGTGCTGCTCAGCCTGTGCGCCGAGCTGGTGAGCAACGATCGCCCGCTCGTCGTGCGCTACCAGGGGCAGACTTACTTTCCGATGCTGCACGACTACCCGGAGACGACGTTTGGCGGCGACTTCAGCACACCCGCCGACTACCTCGACCCCTATGTCCGGCAAAAAATCACCGAGGGCGACAACTGGGCGCTCTACACGGTCAACCCCTACGGCAGCAACACGCTGAACTACTTTGCCAAGGCGCCCAACCCGTCGGGCCCGTCGCGCGACAACTGGCTGGGCACCGATGACCGCGGGCGCGACCTGCTGGCGCAGCTGATCTACGGCTTTCGCGTCAGCGTGCTGTTCGGCCTGGCGCTGACCACCGTTGGCGTGGTGCTGGGCATTGCGGCCGGCGCGGTGCAGGGTTTTTTTGGCGGCAAGGTCGACCTGGCCTTTCAGCGCTTCATCGAGATCTGGGGCTCGATGCCCGAGCTGTACCTGCTCATCATCTTCAGCGCGGTGTTCGCGCCCAGCGTGGCGCTGCTGCTGGCGCTGCTGTCGCTGTTCGGCTGGATGGGGCTGTCGGACTATGTGCGCGCCGAGTTTCTGCGCAATCGCCAGCTCGATTACGTCAAGGCGGCGCGGGCGCTGGGCGTGCCCAACCGGCACATTATCTGGCGCCACATCCTGCCCAACTCGATGGTGCCGGTGGTCACCTTTTTGCCGTTTCGCATGAGCGCGGCCATTCTGGCGCTGACCTCGCTGGACTTCCTCGGCCTGGGCGTTCCGCCCGGCACGCCCAGCCTGGGCGAGCTGCTCAGCCAGGGCAAGAACAACATCGACGCGTGGTGGATCTCCATCTTCACCTTTGCGGTGTTGGTCATCACACTGCTGCTGCTGACCTTCATGGGCGACGCGCTGCGCGACGCGCTCGATCCGCGAAAGGCCGACCGATGAGCGCCGCCGCACAGCCGGTCCAGGGCGCGGGCGCGCCGCTGCTGCAGGTGCGCGATTTGCGCGTGCGCTTTGGTGCCAAGGAGGTGGTGCACGGTGTGGACTTCGACATAGCCGCTGGCGAAAAACTTGCGCTGGTGGGCGAGTCCGGCTCGGGCAAGACCATCTCCGCGCTGGCGCTGCTGCGCCTGGTGGCCGACGCGCAGATCAGCGGCAAGGCCGTGTTTGAAGGGCGCGACCTGCTGCAGCTGAGCGAGCGCGAATTGCGCGGCGTGCGCGGCAGCGACGTGGCCATGGTGTTCCAGGAGCCGATGACCGCGCTCAACCCCTTGATGAGCGTGGGCGCGCAGATCGTCGAGGTGCTGGTGCTCAAGCAGGCGCTCACGCGCGCGCAGGCACTGCAATCAGCCATCGAGCTGCTGGCGCGCACCGGCCTGCCCGAGCCCGCGCGGCGCGCCGGCAGCTACCCGCACCAGCTGTCGGGAGGGCAGCGCCAGCGCGCAGTGATCGCCATGGCACTGGCCAGTGCGCCTAAGCTGCTGCTGGCCGACGAGCCCACGACCGCGCTGGACGTGAGCCTGCGCGGGCAGATTCTTGATTTGCTGACCGACCTGCAGCGCCAGACCGGCATGGCGGTGCTGCTCATCACCCACGATCTGCTGCTGGTGCGCCGTTTTGCCGACCGCGTCGCGGTGATGGAGGCCGGCCATCTGGTGGAAACCGCGCCGTGCAGCACATTGTTCGAGCAGCCCCGGCACGCCTATACCCGGCGGCTCATCAGCAGCACACCGAGGCGCGACGTGGTCGAGGCGGCCGGCCTGCCCGGCGGCAGCGATGCGCCGGCCGCGCAGGCACAGGGGCTGCGCGTGGCCTATCCGGTACTGATCGCTGGCCTGCGCGGGTGGTTTTCCAAGGGCGAGTTCATCGCGGTCAAGGGCGCGGGCTTTCGCATCGACGCAGGGCAGACCCTGGGCGTGGTGGGCGAGTCGGGCTCGGGCAAGTCCACGCTGGCGCAGGCGCTGCTGGGGCTGCTGCCCAGCAGCGGCCAGCTGCAGGTGGCGGGCCAGCAGTGGCACCAGCCGGCGCAGCACAACGGCACGCACAACCAGGCGCTGCGTCGGCGGGTGCAGGTGGTGTTCCAGGACCCGTTTTCGTCGCTGTCGCCGCGCCTCACGGTCGAGGAAATCGTCGGCGAGGGCCTGCGCGTGCACCAGCGTCATCTGAGTGTGAACGAGCGCCGCGAGCGCGTGCGCGCGCTGCTGGCCGAGGTGGGACTCGCCGAGGCGCAGTTCCCGGCGCTGCTGTCGCGCTACCCGCATGAATTCTCGGGCGGGCAGCGCCAGCGCCTGGCGATCGCGCGCGCGCTGGTGCTGGATCCGCACCTGCTGGTGCTCGACGAGCCCACCAGCGCGCTGGACGTGACCATCCAGCAGCAGGTGCTGCAGCTCTTGCAGCGCCTGCAAAAAGAGCGCGGCCTGGCCTATCTGCTCATCACCCACGACGTGGCCGTGGTGCGCGCCATGGCGCACCAGGTCATCGTGATGAAGGACGGCGAAGTGGTGGAAGCGGGCCCCTGGCGCCAGGTGCTGGACGCGCCGCGCCACCCCTATACGCGCACGCTGGTGGAGGCGGCGCGGGCGCCTTGACCGGGCGCCCGACTGTGGACGGGGGGAAGGTGGATCAGCGCAACACCAGCACCGGAGCACTGGACAGGCGCAGCAGCGCCGTCGTGGTGCTGCCGACGATCAGGTGGCGGATGCGCGAGTGGCCGTAGGCGCCGAGCACCAGCAGCGCATCGCCCATGTCCTGCAGCAGCGCGGGAATGACCTCCTCGGGCAGGCCGGGGAGTATGCGCGTGCCGACCTCGAAGCCCGCTGCCTTCAGGTGCGCCTGCGCGTCTTCCAGGCGCTGCAGCATCTCGGGCGTGGCCTCGCCCACCATGACCAGCATGCCCGGCATGCCGCGCAGCAATGGGCTGCGCGCCAGCACCTCGACCGCGCGCTGCGCGGTGGCGCTGGCGTCGTAGGCGATGACGAAGTGCCCGGGCGCGATGAAGCCGGGCTCGGTCACCACCATGACCGGCTGGCGCACGTTGCGCACCACGCTCTCGACGTTGTGGTCCAGCCGCAGCTTGCGCGCCTTGCCCGGGCGGCGGTTGCTGCCCAGCACGAACAGGCGCGCCGCGGCTTCGTTTTCCAGCAGCACCTCGGTCAGCTCGCCCTGGCGCAGCAGCGTCTGCACCGGCGCGGGCAGGGGCTCGTCGGCAATGCGGGCGCTGGCGCTGTCGAGCATGCGCTCGGCCGCTTCCTGCGCCAGCTTGACGCGTTCTTCGTCCAGCGTGTTCAGGCGCTGCATCAATATGTCCTGCGCGCCCATGCCGATCACGCCGCTGTAGTCGCCCACCGGCGGCAGCGGCTCGGGGCGCGCCAGGGTGTGCAGCAGCGTCAGCGGCGCCTGCAGGCGCCGGGCGGCCCACAGTGCGCCGTCGACGATGGCGTCGGTCGTGTCCAGGCCATCGAGGCAGGCAAAAACGGTGTCGGCGGTGCTCATGGTGCGCTCTCCTGTCGGTTCATGGCTGGCGTCGAGTGTGGCACCACCGGCGGCGCGGCGCAAAGCGGGGTGGGCAATGGCACTCATGTGGGGCATTTGTCCATGGCCCGCGCCAGGCGGCTGTCCAGCGGCAGCGGCTCGCCGTGCAGGCGCGCGGCCAGCAGCTGGGCGCACAGCGGTGCCAGCGTCAGGCCGCGCGCGCCCATGGCGGTGCAGGCCCACAGGCTGGCGCTCTCATCGAGTGGCGTGACGACGGGCAGGTGGTTGGGCGCGGCGCAGCGCACGCCGGCCCAGCCTTGGGCCTGGCCGAACGCGGCGGCCAGTGCCGCGCCCTGCTGCGGCGCGAGGGCGAGAAGGCGTTCGTGGTTGGCGCCGTGGGCCTGTTCGACTTCCCGAGCGGTGAGCGGCAGGCGGTCTTCGTCGCGCTCGAAGGTCGACCCGACGGCCCAGCCGCTGCTGCCGTCGGGCAGTGCAATGGTGGGCAGAAAGTTGCCATGGCCGTTGATCGGGTGCTGCGGGCGCGGCGCCGCGCTTGCCGCTGGCCAGGCGCCAAAGCTCATCAGCCCGCGCAACGGCTGCAGATGCCAGCCCAGCAGCGCGTTGCTGCCGGCGCCGGCGCACAGCACGGCCAGGTCGGCCTCGGCCAGCACCGTGCCTTGCGCATCGCGTGCCTGCCACAGGCCGTGTGCGCTGCGCTGCAACTGCTGCACGGCGGCGCCGGTGTGCAGCGTGATGCCGGGCTGCGCCAGCAGGCGCCGTACCAGCGCGTGCGGCGCAATCCAGCCGCCGCGTGCGTGCCAGCAGCCGGGCGCGTCAAGGGGCAGGCCGCTGGCGGCAAGCTGCTCTGGCGTGGCCGGGGCGCTCCACTCCAGCCCCTCACCGTCGCTCCAGGCCAGACGCGGCGGCGCCTCGACGCCGTGCTCCAGCACGCCGCTGTCCAGCCAGGCCTGGCCGCACAGGTCGCCCGCCCATTGCTGCAGCGTGGCCAGCGTGGCGCGCACGCCGGCGCGCGTCAGGCGCGACAGCAGGCTGTCGTCGGGCGAGACGTGCGGCGAGAAAACGCCGGCCGGAATGCCCGACGCGCCTTGCGCCGCAGCGGCGCGGGCGTCCAGCACCTGCACCTGCCAGCCGCGCTGCGCCAGCTGCGCGGCCACGCAGGCGCCGCTGATGCCGGCGCCCACGACCAGCGCGCGCCGCCCGGCGGGCAGCGTGACCGCCGGCAGTGGCGGGTGGCCAGTTTTAGGTTCCCAGCGCGGGTTGTAGCTGGCCTGCAGGTTGGCGCGCTTGGGCGGCGTGCCATCCACCTTGCGCACCTCGAAGCCGCATTGCGTGAGCGATTCGCGCACGCTGCGCGCCACGCACCAGGTGGCCGCGCGCGTGCCGCGGTGGCAGCAGCGCGCAACGGCTTTGAGGGTGTGCATGCTCCACAGCTCGGGGTTGTGTGCCGGGGCAAAGCCGTCCAGGTAGACGCTGTCGGCCGGGGGCTGCTGCTGGCGCAGCAGCGCCTGCGCGTCGCCGACCAGCAGCGTCAGCTGCACCCGCCCGCGGTCGAACTGCAGGTGGTGCACGCCCGGCAGCAGTCCCCACCACTGCGCGGCCAGTTGCTGCGCCAGCGCGGTGATCTCGGGGTCGGGCGGCGCGGCGCGCAGCAGGTCGGCCGCGGCCACCGGCCAGGCCTCGCAGGCGCTGTAATGCAGCAGGGCAGGGCGCGCGGGGTCGGCGCGCCAGACGGCCCAGGTGGCCAGGAAGTTCAGGCCCAGGCCAAAGCCGGTCTCCAGCACGCGCCACTGCGCCTGGCCGGCCCAGGCCGCGGGCAGGCCGCAGCCGGCCACAAAGGTCTGGCGCGCCTGATTGAGCCCGTGGTGGGCGCTGCTGCGGTAGCGGTCGGAAAAGCGCGGGCTGTAGGGCGTGCCGTCGGGCAGCCAGGAGAGGGGTTCGCTCATGCGAAGGGGCGTTGTGCGCCTTTGCGGGAATCAGAGGCTGAGAGTAAATTGGCCGAGCCCGAGAGACGCGTCAAAATGCCGCCAATCGAGGCGCAAAACGCAGCCATAGCTCGGGCTATGGCGAGTATTTGCAACGCAGAGTGGCGGTGTTTTGGCGTGTAAAGCGGGCACGGGGAATTTCCTCTCAGCCTCTCAGGCCTCGGGTGGGGTGTAGCCGGCCACTGCGTCGGCGCCGTCGCCGAAGAAGTGCCGCTCCATCTGCGCGGCCAGGTATTTGCGGTCGCTGGCGTCGGCCATGTTCAGGCGGTTTTCGTTGACCAGCATGGTCTGGTGGCGCAGCCAGTCCTGCCAGGCCTCTTTGCTCACCTGCAGCCAGATGCGTTTGCCCAGCTCGCCGGGGTAGGGCGGGGCGGCCAGGCCTTCGGCCTCGCGGCCGAGCTTGATGCAGTGAACCATGCGTGCCATGGGAATCCTTTGTCGTGGAGCGGTTTCAGGGTTTGCGCCGATTGTCGCATTGCGCCCGCGGTGCTTGGTGCCGCATGCCGTGGCAGGTGTCTTGGCGGTGACCTGGCTAAAATAGCCGGCTTTTCCACGACGGGCGGCAGCTGCATTGCCGGCGCTTTGTCGATGGCCCGTCTTTCCTCTGCCCCGGCCGCGCGGGCCGTCCTGCGCGCCGCGGCATTGTCACCATCCATGATCGATCTCAAGGGTATTACCCAGATTTACCAGGGCCCGCAAGGCCCGGTCGAGGCTTTGCGCGGCGTCGACCTGCACATCGCGCCGGGCGAGGTGTTCGGCATCATCGGGCGCTCGGGTGCGGGCAAGAGCTCGCTGGTGCGTGTGATCAACCTGCTCAACCGGCCCACGCGCGGCACCGTGACGGTGCACGGGCGCGAGCTGACGCAGCTGCAGGGCGCCCAGCTGCGCCAGGCGCGGCGCGAGATCGGCATGGTGTTCCAGCACTTCAACCTGTTGTCGTCGCGCACCGTCTACGACAACGCGGCGCTGCCGCTGGAGCTGGCCGGCATGAGCGCGGCGCAGATCCGCGAGCGCATCTCACCGCTGCTCGACCTGGTGGGCCTGGCGCATCTGGCAGACCGCTATCCGGCGCAGATCAGCGGCGGGCAGAAACAGCGCGTGGGCATTGCCCGAGCGTTGGCCAGCCGCCCCAAGGTGCTGCTATCCGACGAGGCGACCAGTGCGCTCGACCCCGAGACGACGCGCTCCATCCTGGATCTGCTGCGGCAGGTGAACCGCGACCTGGGCGTGACCGTGGTCTTGATCACGCACCAGATGCAGGTGGTCAAGCAGATTGCCGACCGCGTGGCGGTGATGGAGGCCGGGCGCATCGTCGAGATGGGCTCGGTCATCGACGTGTTCACCCGCCCGCGCGAGGACATCACCAAGAGCCTGATCGACGAGATCGTGCCGCAGGAACTGCCCGCCAGCGTGCTGGCGCGCGTGCGCCAGCTGGCCGCGCGGCTGGCGCCGGGGCAGTCGGGGCAGCTGCTGCGCCTGTCGTATGCGGGCGAGCAGGCGTACGAGCCCATCCTGTCGCACCTGATCCGCGAGCTGGGGCTGGATCTGTCCATCCTGCACGGGCAGATCGACGAGATCCAGGAGCAGACGTTTGGCTCGCTGGCGGTCTACGCCAGCGGCGCAATGGCGCATATCGGCGCGGCAATCGACTACCTGCGCATCCAGGGCGTGCAGGTTCGCACGGTCGAAGTGGGTGCATAGGGGGAGCGGCAGATGTTCGAGAATTTTTCCGCAATGATGCTGGAGCTGTTTGCCGTCTCGCTGTGGGAGACGGTGCTGATGGTCGGCCTGTCGGGCGTGATCGGCGGCCTGGTCGGCATTCCGCTGGGCGTGTTTCTGCGGCTCACCGACGCGGGCGGAATTCTGGCCCACCGGCCGTTCAACGCGGTCGTCGGCGGCATCGTCAACGCGGTGCGCTCCACGCCCTTCATCATTCTGCTGGTGGCCATCATTCCGTTCACGCGGTTGATCACCGGCACCTCGATCGGCACCTGGGCTGCCGTCGTGCCGCTGACGCTGGCGGCTGCGCCCTTCATCGCGCGTTTGGTCGAGACCGCGTTGCGCGAGGTGGACAACGGCCTGGTCGAGGCAGCGCAGTCGATGGGCGCGAGTACCTGGCAGATCGTCTGGAAGGTGCTGCTGCCCGAGGCGCTGCCGGGCATCGTCGCGGGCCTGACCATCAGCTTCGTCAGCCTGACCGGCTACTCGGCCATGGCCGGCGCCGTGGGCGGCGGCGGCCTGGGCGACCTGGGCATCCGTTACGGCTACCAGCGCTTTCTGCCCGACGTGATGCTGGCCGTCGTCGTGATCCTGATCGTCTTCGTGCAGATCATCCAGAGCTTTGGCGATTGGGCGGTGCGCCGGCTGTCGCACCGCTGAGGCGGCTGCCTCCACATTTGCTTATCACCAAACGGTCTGATCCTGGCACGGTTTCGGGCCGGCGCGGCGCCTATCATGGGCGTCGTTTTGGTTGTGATTGAACGAGAAAGGCACAGACGTGATTTCCAAACGAACCCTGCTGCAGTCGGGCCTGGCGCTGGCCCTGGCTTCGGGCCTGTCCCTGGGCGCCGTGGCGTAGGACAGGACGCTCAAGATCGGCGTGACCGCCGGCCCGCACGCGCAGATCATGGAGCAGGTCAAGAAGGTGGCCGCCGGCGAGGGGCTGAACATCCAGATCATCGAGTTCAGCGACTACGTGCA
The DNA here is from genome assembly GCF_039538025.1 of Comamonas faecalis. Lineage (NCBI taxonomy): Bacteria > Pseudomonadati > Pseudomonadota > Betaproteobacteria > Burkholderiales > Comamonadaceae > Comamonas > Comamonas faecalis. The sequence continues at coordinate 77,090 of NZ_BAABBP010000010.1, read as the reverse complement.
GCCCAACGCCGCGCTGGCCGCCGGAGACCTGGATGCCAACAGCTACCAGCACAAGCCCTATCTGGACGCGCAGGTCAAGGATCGCGGCTACCCGTTCGCCGTCGCGTTCAATACGGTCAACTTCCCGATCGGGCTGTACTCCAAGAAGATCAAGAAGCTCGCCGACCTGAAGGAAGGCGCGCGCTTTGGCATCCCCAACGACCCGACCAACGGCGGGCGCGTTTTGCTGCTGCTGCAGGCGCAGGGGCTGATCAAGCTCAAGGACGGCGCGGGGCTGAAGGCCACGCCGCTGGACGTGGTGAGCAACCCCAGGAAGCTCAAGTTCATCGAGCTGGACGCCGCCCAGCTGCCGCGCTCGCTCGACGACCTGGACGCCTCGGCGATCAACACCAACTTTGCGATCTCGGCCGGGCTCAACCCCAAGACCGACGCGATCGCGATGGAAGCGGCCGACAGCCCCTACGTCAACATCATGGTGGTGCGCCAGGCCGACCTGGACAAGCCCTGGGTGGCGCAACTGCGCAAGGCCTACCAGAACGACACGATTGCGAAGTTCATCAACGAGCAGTTCAAGGGCTCGGTGCTGGCGGGGTGGTGAGACGCCGACGGATGTAGCGCTGACTACGGACGTGATGTGGGGTCGCGCGATGCGGCCCTTTGTTTTTTAACCCATCTACCACGCGCCATGGTGCTCCGGAATGCGGCGTATCAGCGGCAGGCAGACCAGCAGCAGCGCCGCGACGCCCGCGTAGACCCAGGCCTGGCCGCTGCCCGGGGTGGCGGAGTGGGCCAGCACGGCGGTGGCCAGCGAGATCACGACGATGGTGCCGGCCTGAAAGCACAGAGAGCGCAGGCCGGCGATCGATGAGGATTGCTCCGGCGCCAGTTGCAGCCCGGCGTTGCGGCTGGCCGGGTTGACCACGCCGGCGCCGACGCCGACGATCAGCGCCGCCGCGGTGAGCCAGCCGTGCGCGCCCAGGCCCCAGGGTGGCGCCAGCGCCACCAGCACCATGCCCAGCGCGCTGAGCGTGCCGCCCAGGTACAGCGGCGCGCGGTAGCCGGTGCGCCGCAGTACCGCAGTGGCCAGCGTCGACATGGTGATGGAGGCGGCGCCCTGCGCCATCAGCAGCGTGCCCGCGTCCAGCGCGTCCATGCCGTAGCGGTTGGTGGCGTACAGCGGCAGCAGCACCATGGAGCCGATGGTGATGCCGCCGTAAATCATGTTGACCAGGTTGACCGCGCCAAAGCCCGTGCCGTGCACCAGGCGCGGCGCGATGAAGGGCTCGGGCGTGCGGTCGATATGGCGCAAAAACCACCAGCCGCAGGCCAGCGCCACGGCGGCCAGCGCCAGCAGCTGCAGAGGCGATAGCGGCATATGGTGCTCGCCCAGAAAGCTGGTGACCAGCATGCCGGCCAGCAGCGCCACGGCCAGCAGCACCATGCCCAGGCGATCCAGCGGCGGCGCGGCCTTGAGTTGCAGTGGCGGGTCGCGCGGGATGTAGCGCAGCGACAGCGCCAGCACCGCCAGGCCCAGTGGCAGATTGACGAAGAACACGCCGCGCCAGCTCCAGTAGTTGACGAACAGGCCGCCAAAAATCGGGCCGATCATCGCGCCGATCGGGAAGATGCTGCCGAACAGCCCGACCGCGCGGTCGCGCGCGTCGCCAAAGTGGTCGACCACGATGCCTGTGGCCGACGGCGTGAAGCCGGCGCCGCCGGCGGCCTGCAGCGCGCGCAGCGCCACCAGCACCACGATGTTGCTGGTCAGCCCGCACAGCAGCGATGCGATGGTGAAGACGACGACCGACCCCAGGAATACCCGCCGGCGACCGTAGCGCTCGCTCATGCGCCCGCTGATGGGCAGCATCAGCACGAAGCCGAAGGCATAGGCGGTGATGGTCCAGCCGGCCCAGTTGACGCTGGTGTCCAGATCCTGCTGCAGCGCGTGCAAGGCGGTTGCCACGATGGTCGAATCCACCGACATCATCAACAGCGCCAGCGAGACGATGCAAAACACCAGTACCCGGCGCACCGGGGGCTGACCGCCTGCCGCAGGGGCGCCGTCTGTCGGGCTGGGTCCGGGCATTTCGCTGTCGTTCATAGGCTGATGGTAAGCACGCGGCATGGGCCGTGCCGTCCTGCGGTCTTTGCGCTGCCGCGCCCATGAAAAAGCCAGCCCGGCGGGCTGGCTTGCTGGCGGGTAAGGCCAATGATTTTTACGCGACCTCGGCCATCTGCTCCTGGTTGGCGGCCTGCGGCTTGACGAGTTGATCGACCGTGCCCAGCGCCTTGGCAATCGCCTGCTCGCGCTCCTGCGCGCCCAGAGCCGTGCCTTCGATACGCACGATGCGCACGTCGGTCACGCCGAAGAAACCCAGAATGGTCTGCAGATAGGTTTCCTGGTGCTCGCGTGCGCGGCCCTCCTCGGTGGTCGAGTAGATGCCGCCGCGGCTGAGCGCCACGATCACGGTCTTGCCGCCGGCCAGGCCTTCGGGGCCGTTGGCGGTGTAGCGGAAGGTGCGTCCCGGCTGGGCGATGCGGTCGATCCAGGCCTTGAGCTGCGTCGGGATGCTGAAGTTGTACAGCGGCGCGCCGATCACCACGACGTCGGCGGCCAGGAACTGCGACACCAGCTGCTCGGACAGGGCGTTCTCGCGCAGCTGCGCTTCGGTGAAGCCATCGGTCTGGCCGGTGCGCGGCGACATGGCGTCCATGGTCAGGTGCGCCGGCGCATCTTTCACCAGATCCAGGTGCTCGACCTGTCCCGTCGGGTGGGTCTTGTGCCATGCGTTGGCGATGGCCTGGGTGATTTGACGGGAGACCGATTGTTCGCCGGTGATGGCCGAGTCGATGTGCAGCAGTTTCATGAAAGCTCCTGAAAAACAAGACGCCCCGAAGGGCGGGAGGATGTTGCGATGCAGCAATTATCGATTGGCTTTGAATTGGTGATAAGCACGTGAAATTGTGATTGATTGTTCTGCAGGTAGGACAATAATGCGGCCATGCAGGATCTCAACGACATGTATTACTTTGCCGAGGTGGCCGAGCGCGGAGGCTTTGCCGCTGCCGGGCGCGCGCTGGGCATCCCGAAGTCGCGGTTGTCGCGCCGCATCTCCGAGCTGGAGTCGCGCCTGGGCGCACGGCTGCTGCAGCGCACCACGCGCCAGCTGTCGCTGACCGACGCCGGGCGGCTGTTTCTGCAGCACTGCCTGACGGTGCGCGAGGCGGCGCAGGCCGGCCACGACGCGGTGACGCAGGTGCAGTCAGAGCCCCGCGGGCTGCTGCGCGTGACCTGCCCGGTCACGCTGGCGCAGACGGTGCTGGGCGAGCTGATGCCGCTGTATCTGCAGCGTTGCCCCGAGGTGCGCGTGCAGATGGAGGTGAACAACCGCCCGGTCAACGTCGTCGAGGAGGGCGTTGACATTGCACTGCGCGTGCGCAGCTCGTTGGACGACAGCGCCAGCCTGGTCGTCAAGCGGCTTGACGTTGCGCGCCAGGTGCTGGTGGCCAGCCCGCAGCTGCTGGAGCGCCAGGGCACGCCCATCACGCTGCAGGAGCTGGCGCAGATGGACAGCATTGCCTCCTCCAGCCAGGACGGCCAGGCCAGTTGGGAGCTGGTGGGCCCGCATGGCGCGCCGCAGACGGTGCGCCACAGCCCGCGTTACGTGGTCGACGACCTGCTGACGCTCAAGTTTGCCGCGCTGGCGGGCACCGGCGTGGGCATGCTGCCCGACTACATGTGTCACGAGGAGATGGCCGACGGTCGCCTGCTGCGCGTGTTGCCGCTGTGGTCGCCGCCCCAGGGCATCGTGCACGCGGTGTTCGCCACGCGCCGCGGGTTGGCGCCGTCGGTGCGCTCCTTTCTGGACTTTCTGGGCGAGACCATGCCCGGGCGCAACAGCCTGGCTGCATCCGCTGGGTGATGGCGCGGCCAGGGTTTCATATTCGAATCGAACATAAACAAACAAAAATACAGTCGTTTGAGTTTTGAAGCGCGCTTCGCACAATCGCTGCATTCCTTTTGACTGCATGCGATCTGTGATGAAAAAACACCTTCTCTCCACCGCCGTTGCCGCCTTTGCGCTCACCCTGGCCGGCTCCGTCCTGGCGCAGGACAAGCTGCTCAACGTCTCCTACGACGTGGCGCGCGAGTTCTACAAGGACTACAACCAGGCCTTCGTCGCCCACTACAAGAAGACGACCGGCAAGGACGTGAAGATCGACCAGTCGCACGCCGGCTCCAGCGCCCAGGCGCGCGCGGTCAACGACGGCCTGGAGGCCGACGTCGTGACCTTCAACACCACGACCGATGTGCAGTTCCTGGCCGACAAGGGAGTCGTTGCCAAGGACTGGGCCAGCAAGTTCCCGCACGACGCGGCGCCCACCGCGTCGACCATGCTGTTCCTGGTGCGCCATGGCAACCCCAAGAACATCCAGGACTGGAAGGATCTGGTGCGCCCGGATGTGAAGGTCGTCGTGGTCAACCCCAAGACCGGCGGCAACGGCCGCTACGCCTACCTGGCTGCCTGGGGCAGCGTGCGTGAGCAAGGCGGCGACGACACCCAGGCCAGGGACTTCGTGACCCAGGTATTCAAGAACGTGCAGGTGCTGGCCAAGGGCGGGCGCGACGCGACGGCCACCTTTTTGCAGCGCGGCGTGGGCGACGTGCTGATCACCTTCGAGTCCGAGGTGGTGTCGGTCGAGCGTGAATTCGGCAAGGGCAAGGTCGACGCGATCTACCCGTCGGTGAGCATCACCGCCGAGAACCCGGTGGCCGTCGTCGAGCGCACGGTCGCCAAGCGCGGCTCGGGCGAGCTGGCAAAGGCCTATTTGGACTATCTGTACTCGGACGAAGCGCAGGAGATTGCCGCCAAGCACGCCGTGCGCCCGCGCTCCGAGGCCATCCTCAAGAAGCACCAGGACCAGTTCAAGCCGATCACGCAGTTCGCGGTCTCCAAGTACTTCGGCAGCCTGAGCGAGGCGCAGAAGGTGCACTTCAACGACGGCGGCTTGTTCGACCAGATCTACCAGGCGCAATAAGGCCGCGCGCGGCTGATACGGCTTGATTACAGGTTTTTTGCCATGGGTACTTTGACATGGGGCGGCGGCCGTGCCGTGGGCGCGCGCCCGCGGGGGCGGCGCGCCTTGCCCGGTTTCGGGCTCACGCTGGGCTACACGGTGTTCATGCTCAGCGTCGTCGTGCTGGTGCCGCTGGTCGCGCTGGTGGCGCTGTCCTCCAGCCTGACCTGGCAGGAGTTCTGGCAGGCGGTGAGCGCACCGCGCGTGCTGGCGGCCTATCGGCTGACGTTTGGCGCGTCTCTGCTGGCGGCGGGCATCAACCTGGTCGTCGGCCTGCTGCTGGCCTGGGTGCTGGTGCGCTATGACTTTCCGGGCAGGAAGCTGGTCGACGCGCTGGTCGACCTGCCTTTTGCCCTGCCCACGGCGGTGGCCGGCATTGCCCTGACCACGCTGCTGGCGGGCAACGGCTGGGTGGGCCAGTACCTGGAGCCGCTGGGCATCAAGCTGGCGTTCGAGCCGGCGGGCGTTGTCGTGGCGCTGGTCTTCATCAGCCTGCCCTTCGTCGTGCGCACGGTGCAGCCGGTGCTGCAGGACAGCGAGGCCGAGCTGGAAGAGGCCGCCACCAGCCTGGGCGCGTCGCGCTTGCAGGTCTTCGTGCACGTGCTGCTGCCGGGCATTGCGCCGGCGCTGCTCACCGGTTTTGCGATGGCGTTTGCGCGTGCTTTGGGTGAGTACGGCTCGGTCATCTTCATCGCGGGCAACGTGCCCATGGTCTCGGAAATCGTGCCTCTCATCATCATAGGCAAGCTGGAGCAGTACGACATTGCCGGCGCCACCGCGGTGGCCTGCGTGATGCTGGTGATCTCGTTCGCCATGCTGTTGGTGATCAACGCGCTGCAGTCCTGGCAGCGCAAACGCACGGGGATGACCGCATGAGCCGCGCCGCCGCTTCTTCGCCGGGCGCGCGCGCCACGACCGAGCCGCGCTGGGTGCGCTGGCTGTTGATTGCGCTGGCGCTGACCTTTGTGTTGCTGTTCCTGGTGCTGCCGCTGGCCGCAGTGTTCGCCGAGGCGCTGCGCCAGGGCTGGGCCGCCTACCTGGCCGGCCTGGCCGATCCGGACGCGCTGGCCGCCATCCGCCTGACGCTCATCACCGCGGCAATTGCCGTGCCGCTGAACCTGGTGTTCGGCGTGGCCGCCGCCTGGTGCGTGGCCAAGTTCGAGTTCCGCGGCAAGTCCCTGCTGGTGACGCTGATCGACCTGCCGTTCTCCATCTCGCCGGTCGTCGCCGGCCTGATGTACGTGCTGGTCTTTGGCGCCAACGGCTGGTTCGGCCCCTGGCTGGCCGCGCACGACCTGAAGGTGATTTTTGCGGTGCCCGGCATCGTGCTGGCAACGCTGTTCGTCACCTTCCCCTTCGTCGCGCGCGAGCTGATCCCGCTGATGCAGGCCCAGGGCAACGACGAGGAATTGGCCGCCACCGTGCTGGGCGCCAGCGGCTGGCAGACCTTCTGGCACGTCACGCTGCCCAACATCAAGTGGGGGCTGCTGTACGGCGTCATCCTGTGCAATGCGCGGGCCATGGGCGAGTTCGGTGCGGTGTCGGTGGTCTCGGGCCACATCCGCGGCCAGACCAACACCATTCCGCTGCACGTGGAGATTCTCTACAACGAATACCAGTCGGTGGCAGCCTTTGCTGCGGCCTCGCTGCTGGCGCTGCTGGCGCTGGTAACGCTGGCGATCAAGACCGTGGCCGAGTTCAAGGCTGCGCAGCAGCTGGCGGCCGTCGACCTGCCGCCGGAAAACCCCCATGCACAGGCGCAGCCCGACACGGCAGCGCCCCAGAACGGCGCCGCGCGCTGGGTGGCTGCTGCCTGAGTGGCGGCCACGCATACCCATTGAAAGGCTCAAGAGCATGAGCATCGAAATTCGCCATATCGACAAGCACTTCGGGCGCTTTCACGCGCTCAAGGACGTGAACCTGGACATCGCCTCGGGCGAGCTGGTGGCGTTGCTGGGGCCGTCGGGCTGCGGCAAGACCACGCTGCTGCGCATCATTGCGGGACTGGAGCAGCCGGACGCCGGCAGCATCCACTTCAGCGGGCGCGACCAGACGCCGGTGCATGTGCGCGAGCGCGGCGTGGGCTTTGTGTTCCAGCACTACGCGCTGTTCAAGCACATGAGCGTGTTCGAGAACGTCGCGTTCGGCCTGCGCATGAAGCCGCGGCGCGAGCGCCCGAGTGAAGCGCAGATCCGCGCCCGCGTGATGGAGCTGCTCACGCTGGTGCAGCTGGACTGGGTGGCCGACCGCTTTCCCTCGCAGCTGTCGGGCGGCCAGCGCCAGCGCATTGCGCTCGCGCGGGCGCTGGCCGTCGAGCCGCAGGTGCTGCTGCTGGACGAGCCCTTTGGCGCGCTGGACGCCAAGGTGCGCAAGGACCTGCGCCGCTGGCTGCGCCGCCTGCACGACGAGCTGCACGTGACCAGCATCTTCGTGACGCACGACCAGGAGGAGGCCATGGAGGTGGCCGACCGCGTCGTCGTGATCAACCAGGGCCGCATCGAGCAGCAGGGCACGCCGCAGGAGGTGTGGAACCACCCGGCCAGCCCCTTCGTCTACGGCTTTCTCGGTGACGTCAACCTGTTCCGGGGCCGCGCCCAGGACGGACGCATGGTGCTGGACGACGGCCACACGCTGGCCGGCACGCAGCTGGCAATGCCAACTTCGGGCGAAGGGGCGCAGCAGGGCGAGGTACTGGACGCGCTGGCCTATGTGCGCCCGCACGAGCTGGACGTGGCGCGGCCCGCCGCCCAGGGCGCCGAGGCGGCGGCCGGCGGCGGCCGGGGCATCCTCGCGCAGCTGGATCGTGCCATCGTCGTCGGCGGCATGGCGCGGTTGGAACTCATTGCGCAAAGCGCGTACAAAGACGAGGACAATACGCAGGCTGGCACGCTGATCGAGGCGCAGATCCCGGCGCAGCAGTTCCACGACATGGAGCTGCGCGAGGGCGAGACCCTGGTCGTGACCCCCAGGCGTGCCACTGTCTTTCTCGATTACGGCGCGGGCATCTGACACGGGTGAAGCCTTCATCCCCAGGGGCCCGCAGCCGGTCCCTGCCAAGGATTTTCTGTGTTGAACTGGATCTTGAACGCGCCGCGGCGCACGCTGGCGCTGATCAGCCTGGCCTGCTTCGCCATGCTGGGCTTTGCGCTGTACCTGCAGCATGTGGTGGGGCTTGAGCCCTGCCCGATGTGCATCGTGCAGCGCTATGCGCTGGTGCTGCTGGCGGTGCTGGCGCTGCTGGGCAGCCTGCGGCCGTCGCGCGCGTGGTGGATGGGTGCCAGCGTGCTGGCCATCGCGGCGTGCGGGCTGGGCGCCTTCACCGCCGCGCGCCAAAGCTGGCTGCAGTGGTTTCCGCCCGAGATCGTCACCTGCGGGCGCGACTTCTACGGACTGGTCGAGCGCTACCCGATCAGCCGCGCCATCCCGATGATCTTCCGCGGCTCGGGCGACTGCTCGGCGATTGATTGGACCTTTCTGGGTGGCTCGATCGCCAACTGGTCGTTCCTGTGGTTCGTCGCGTTCGCGCTGGTGCTGGTGGCGTTGCTCGTGCGCGGCCTGCGCCGCGCCTGATACGGTTTCGCCTTCAAACGTATAACTGCGTTGGTTCGCCTTGTTCTGCGCTTGAATACAAAACCGTATGAGAGCTACAGCAGCCGGGTGCCCAGCGGCACTTCGCCGTCGGGCACGCACAGCACGACGGCGCCTTGCGCGTCGTGAAAGCCGGTCACCAGGCATTCGGACATGATGGGTCCGATTTGCTTGGGCGCAAAGTTGACCACGGCCACCACCAGCCGTCCGACCAGGTCTTCGGGCTGGTACAGCGCGGTGATCTGCGCGCTCGATTTCTTCACGCCCAGCTCCGGGCCGAAGTCCACGTGCAGGATGTAGGCGGGTTTGCGCGCCTGGGCGAATACCTCGGCCGAGACCACACGGCCCACGCGCAACTGCACGCGGGTGAAGTCGTCCCAGGCGATCGTCGGCGGCGCGGTGTCGGTCATGCCACTCACAGCCTGCGCAGCCGCTCGATGGCCGCGCGCAGCGTCTCGTCCTTCTTGGCGTAGCAAAAACGGACCACGCGCTGGTCGAACCCGTCGCCGTAGAAGGCCGACAGTGGAATCGCGGCCACGCCCACCTCGCGGGTCAGCCATTGGCAGAAGTCGGCCTCGCCCAGGTCGCTGACGGCCGAGATGTCCACGCACTGGAAATAGCTGCCCTGGCTGGGCAGCAGGCGCAGGCGCGAGCCTTCCAGCCCCTGGCGGAACAGGTCGCGCTTGGCCTGGTAGAACGCGGGCAGCTGCAGATAGGGCGTGGGGTCGGCCAGGTAGCGCGCCAGGCCATGCTGCATCGGCGTGTTCACGGTGAACACGTTGAACTGGTGCACCTTGCGAAATTCCACCGTCAGGGCGGCGGGCGCGGCCACCGTGCCCACCTTCCAGCCGGTGACGTGAAAGGTCTTGCCGAAGCTGGAGACGATGAAGGCGCGCTCGGCCAGGCCCGGGTAGCGCGCCGCGCTGCAATGCGGCGCGCCGTCGTACACCATGTGCTCGTACACCTCGTCGCTGATGAGCAGCACGTCGGTGGGCGCCAGCAGCGCCTCGAGCTGGCGCATCTCGGCGTCGCTCCAGACGGTGGCGCTGGGGTTGTGCGGGCTGTTGACGATGATGAGGCGTGTGCGCGGCGTGATGGCCGCGGCGATGCGCGCAAAGTCGGGGCGGAAGGTTCCGGGCGTCAGCGGCACGCGCACTACGCGACCGCCGGCCAGCTCGATGTTGGGCACGTAGCTGTCGTAGCAGGGATCGAGCACGATGACCTCGTCGCCCGGCTGCACGCAGCACAGCACCGCGGTCAGGATGGCCTGGGTCGCGCCGGCGGTGATGGTGATCTCGTGCTCGGCGTCATAGCTGCGCCCGTACAGCGCCGCCGTCTTGTCCGCCACCGCCTGGCGCAGTGCAGGAATGCCGGCCATCGGCGGGTACTGGTTGTGGCCCTCGCGCATGGCCTGGGTGACCGCGTCGACCAGCGCCGGGGCGCAGGCGAAGTCCGGAAAGCCCTGGCCCAGGTTGACGGCCTGGTGCTCGGCGGCGAGCGCCGACATGACGGTGAAGATGGTGGTGCCCACGTCGGGCAGGCGGCTGGGGAAGGCGGGGGTGGTCATGTTTACAGCTCGTAGTCGTTGACGTGGCCGTCCATTGCGCGGTCGATCAGGTCGCGGTTCAGGCGGTCGCTGATCAGCTCGGCAAACTTGTAGACGAAGTTGCGCAGGTAGGCGCCGCGCTTGAGCGCCACGCGCGCCACGTTGGTGCCGAACAAATGGCTCAACGGGCGCATCACCAGGTCGCCTGCGGGCGCCTCGCGCATCGCCATCTCGGCAATGATGCCCACGCCCAGGCCCAGGCGCACATAGGTCTTGATGACGTCCGAGTCGATGGCTTCGAGCACCACGTTGGGTTGCAGCTTGCGCGTTGCGAACGCCTGGTCGATCTTGCTGCGCCCGGTGAACGAGGGGTGGTAGGTGATCAAGGCCTCGTGCGCCAGGTCGTCCAGGCTCACGCGCTCCTTGGCCGCCAGCGGGTGCGCGGCCGGCACGATCAGCACGTGCTGCCACTCGTAGCAGGGCAGCGTCACCAGGTCGGGGTAGTCGGCCAGCGACTCGGTGGCCATGCCGATCTCGGCGGCCTCGTCCAGCACCATGCGCGCCACCTCGTGCGGCGTGGCCTGGTGCAGGCTGATGTTGACCTTGGGGTAGATCTCGCGCAGGCGCGCCACCGCTGGCGGCAGCACGTAGCGCGCCTGGGTGTGCGTGGTGGCGATCGACAGCGTGCCGCTGTCCTGCGCGCTGTACTGCTCGCCGATGCGCCGCAGGTTGCCTACCTCGCGCATGATCAGTTCGATGCTGCGCAGCACATGCTGGCCCGGCTCGGTGATGCGCTTGAGCCGCTTGCCGTGGCGCGCGAAGATGTCGATGCCCAGCTCGTCTTCCAGCTCGATGATGGCCTTGGAGACGCCCGGCTGCGAGGTGTGCAGCGCCTTGGCGGCTTCGGTCAGATTGAGGTTGCGCCGCGCGGCTTCCTGGACAAAGCGGAATTGGTGAAGGTTCATAACCAAACAAAAATAACGATTGCTTTAATTATGCGTTATCCATCTAACGAATGCAGCATGCAGCCATACGCCGCTATCGTCGCAGCACCAGCCAGCCAAAGGCCGCCAGCGACAGCGCGGTGTAGATCAACCCCGGCGCGGCCGCGGTCAGCCAGGGCGACCAGTTCTGCAGGTTGCCGGCAAAGCCGAAGACGTTGTTGAGCAAGAAGAAGCTGATGCCGGCCATCACGCCGCCGAACACATAGCCGGCAATACCGCCCGAGCGAAAGTGCAGATAGGCGAACGGCAGCGCCAGCACCACCATGACCAGGCAGCTCAAGGGGTAGAACACCTTGCGCCAGAACTCGATCTCGTAGCGCTGCGCCGCCTGGCCGTTGGCCTGCAGGTGGCGGATGAAGCCGTACAACTCGATGGTGGCCATCTTGTCGGGCTTGACCACGGCGGCCGCCACCATGCCGGCCGAGATGCGGCTGGGCCAGTCCCACTGCGCGTCCTGGCTGCGCTGCACCCGCAGCTGGTCGCCGCCGGCGGGTACCAGGGTGGTGCGCGTGACCTGCTTGAGCTGCCAGTGGTCGCTGGCCACGTCGCCCTCGGCGGCCTTCAGCGTCTGCGCCAGGCGGCCCTGGCCGTCGAACTCGAACACCTGGATGCCGCGCATGTGGCCCTCGGCCGTGATGCTGCGTACGTTCACGGCCAGCGAATGCTCGCCCTGGCGCTCCTTGAGCCAGGCGCCGGTGGCGCCGCTGCTCAGCGGCCCCGAGCTGCTGGACTGCACCAGCTGCGCGGCGCGCTCGGTGGCCGGCGCCACGTAGTCGCCCACGACGAAGGTCAGCACCGTGAAGCCAAGGCCCAGCAGCAAGAGCGTGCCAAGCGCCCGCCCCGGGCCCAGGCCGCTGGTGCGCAGGATGGTGAATTCCGAGCTTTGCGCCAGCCGCGCCATCACGAAGATGGTGCCGATCAGCACCGTGATGGGCAGCAGCTCGTAGACATGCTGTGCCTGGCGCATCGCCACGTAGAGCAGGGCGTGCGAGACCGGGTAGACCTGCGCGCCCAGGCGGGCCACGCGGCGCATCTCGTCGACCATGTCGAAAAAGAAGAACAGCGCGATGAAGGCCAGCGTGGCAAAACCCACGCCGACGAGCACTTCGCGAAAAATCCAGCGGCGTACCGTCTTCATGCGGCGCTCCTGCGGCGCCACGGCATGCGCGGCGACCAGCGGTTGTGGCGCGCTGCCAGCACCAGAAGGCCCAGCGCCAGCACGCCACCGTGCAGCAGCGCCATGAACGACGCAAGGCTCAGGCGCCCCGCGCCCACCCAGCTCTGGCCCACGGTCATCAGGTTGTAGTAGACGACGAAGGTCAGCAGTGCAAACATCAGGCCGGTGCTGCGCCCGGCGCGCGGGTTGGCGCTGGCCACGGCCAGGCCCAGCACGACGAAGTTGAGCACCGCGGCCATCAGCCCCAGGCGCCAGCCCAGCTCGGCGCGCAGCACTGGCTGGTCGGCGTGCAGCAGTTGCAGCGAGTCGATGGTGCGCACGCCGCCGTCGCTGCGGCTGGCGCTGCCGCCCGGGTCGATGCGTGTGCGGTATTCGTCAAACGTGCTCACGCGCAGCTGGGAGCCGTCGTTGGCGGCCTGCATGCGTTCGCCGTTGTAGAGCACGACCGTGCGCTCGCCGTCGATCATGCGCAGGCGCGCGCTCTGCGCCGAGGTCACGGTCTCGCTGCCGGCGTCGCGCGTGGCGATGAAGACGTTGTTGGCCGCGTCGGCGCCGGGCGTCTCGCGGTCGATGAAGAACACGCGCGAGCCGTCCGACGACTCCTGGAACTCGCCCGGCGCAATGCGGTCGATGTCGCCGCGCTGCTCGTACTGCTGGCGCAGCTCGTCGATCTGACGGTTGGACCAGGGCCACACGCCCAGCGCCAGCACGCCCACGGCCAGCATGATGGGCGCGGCAAAGCGCAGCATGGGCGCGAGCAGCCGCGCCAGGCCCTGGCCGGCGGCAAACCAGATCGCCATCTCGCTGTCGCGGTACATGCGCGACAGCGTGCCGACGACGGCGATGAAAAGGCTCAGGCTCAAGATGGTCGGCAACTGCCCGAGCACGGTGTAACCCATGATCAGGATCACATCCGAGGGGCCGACGTTGCCGCGCGCGGCCTGGCCCAGCGTGCGGATCAGCATCATGGTCATCACCACGGTGACGAGCACGACCAGGGTGGCGCCAAAGCCGCGCGAGAGCTCCTTGCGCAAGGATGAATCGAATAACATTGACTGGCTCGACACGGCTGCGCGCGTCCTGCGTCAGGGCAGCGCCCGCAACCGCCGGGGCACTGCCGCACGCCTTGCGGCAGCGTTTTTTGTACGGAATTCAAAAGGAAAGCGCCGATTATGAACTTTGAACTCAAGCCCATGGCGCTTGCCGATGCCGCGGCCCACCCATGCGACGCGCTGCTGGTGCTGGTCAGCGATGACTTCGCCGCGCAGATGGATCCTCTGTCGTCGCTGGCGGCGCTGGCGCTCAAGCACAAGGACTGGAAAACCCAGGCCGGCAAGCAGCTGGCGCTGTACGCGCCGCCGGGCATCGCGGCGCGCCGCGTGCTGCTGCTGGGCTGCGGCAGCGGCGACGCGCGCGGCGTGCAGCAGGCGCTGCAGGGCTGCGCCGGCGTGTTGCAGGACGGCGCCGTCGCGCGCGCAGCCGTCGTCTTTGCCTGGGAGCCCGCGCCGCAGGCCGTGGCCGCCGCGGTGCGCGAGGCGGCAGCTGCCAGCTACATCTACACCGCCACGACCACCAAGACCGAGCCGCGGGCGCTCTCGCGCGTGAGCGTGGGCGCTTCCAACGCCAGGACTGCCGCGGTGCGCACCGCGTTCGACGCGGCGGTCGCAGTCGCCCAAGGCGTGGAGTTCGCTCGCGAATGGGCCAACCGCCCGGCCAACCACGCCACGCCCACCGCACTGGGCAAGGCCGCCAGGGCGCTGGCCAAGGCGCCGGGCCTGCGCTGCCGCGTGCACGGGCCAGCCGAGGTGGCCAAGCTGGGCATGGGCGCGTTCCAGGCGGTGGCGCAAGGCTCGGCCGAGCCGCTGCAGTTCATCGAGCTGCACTACAGCGGCGCCGATGCCAAGGACGCGCCCGTCGTGTTGGTGGGCAAGGGCATCACGTTCGACACCGGCGGCATCTCGCTCAAGCCCGCCGCCGAGATGGACGAGATGAAATACGACATGGGCGGCGCCGCCAGCGTGCTGGGCACCTTCCAGGCGCTGGCGCTGCTGCGCCCGCGCATCAACGTCGTCGGCCTGATTGCCGCCTGCGAGAACATGCCCGACGGCCGCGCGGTCAAGCCCGGCGACGTGGTCACCAGCATGGACGGCCAGACCATCGAAATTCTCAACACCGACGCCGAAGGCCGCCTGGTGCTGTGTGACGCGCTGGCCTATGCCAAGCGCTTCAAGCCAGCAGCGGTGGTCGACATCGCCACGCTCACCGGCGCCTGCGTGATCGCGCTGGGCGCTCTGCGCAGCGGCATGTACGCCAGCGACGACGCGCTGGCGCGGCAGCTGGCCGACGCCGGCGACGAGGCGCTGGATCTGTGCTGGCGCATGCCGCTGGACGAGGACTACGCCCAGGGCTTGAAGAGCCGGTTTGCCGACGTGGCCAACGTCGCGGGCCGTCCGGCGGGCTCGATCACCGCGGCCAAGTTTTTGCAGCGCTTCGTCGGCGACGCGCCGTGGGCGCACCTGGACATTGCCGGCTCGGCCTGGAAGAGCGGCGCCGCCAAGGGCGCGACGGGCCGCCCGGTCGGCCTGCTGGTGCACTACCTGCTGGGTCTGGCGGGACAGGAGGGCACTCGGGCCAAGAAGGCGCCCGCCAAGCCCACGGCCAAAGCCGCCGCCAAAAAGACCGCCGCCGACAAGGCCAAGGCCGCGCCGGCCAAGGCCACGCGCCGCCCGCGCAAGACCGTCTGAAGCGCGCGCAAGCCATGACCGAGGTGGTGTTCCATTTCAACGTGCCTGACCGGCGCATCTACGCCTGCCGTTACGCGCGCAAGTCGCTGCGCAACGGCGCGGGCCTGGCCATCACTGGCAGCGAGGCCGACCTGCAGTGGCTGGAGCGCACGCTGTGGGAGATGGCGCCCACCGACTTCGTCGCCCACTGCCTGGACGACGCGCCGCCCGACGTGGTGCGCGCCTCGCCCATCGTGCTGGTGCGCGACCCGAGCGCCTGGGGTGAGCGTGGCCAGCTGCTCAACCTGGGCCAGCAGATCCCGGACGGTTTTACGCAGTACGAGCGGCTGGTCGAGGTCGTGAGCCAGGGTGACGCCGAAGACCGCACCGGCGCGCGCCAGCGCTGGCGCCAGTACCAGGAGCAGGGCCACACCATCACCACCTACGACGTGGCGCCGCGGCGCGATCCGGCATGACCATGGTCGGCAGCAACCCTCCGCCGCCGCGCTTCATCCCGACGCTGACCGAGGTCGTACAGCTGCCGGACGACGCCGTGCTGGCTGTGCCCGTGGTGCCGGATGCGGTTGGCGACGAGCACGGCGACCCGCCGCACGAAGCGCTGCTGGACGAGACCGATATACCCGGCCGTGCGCCGGAACCTGCCTGGGAGTTGGAGTACGAGGCGCCGGCCACCGAGGAGCCGCCATTCGCCGCACCCGCGCAGCAGACCGGCGAGCCACCCGCGCTGCCGGCGCTGAACGAAGAGGCGCTGATCCACCGCGTGATGCAGCGCGTGGACGTACAGCTGCAAGAGCGCATGCAGGCCTCGCTGAACCGGGTGGTGGCCGAGCAGATGCGCCCGCTGCTGGGCCTGCTGCACCAGGAGGTGGAGGCGCTGGTGCGCGAATGCGTCTCGCAGGCCGTTGCCCAGGAGCTGGACGCCGCGCTCAGCGGCGCACCTGCAGCGCCCCCGGATTGACGATGTTGGTCGGCCGCCCCTTGATGAAATTGACCACGTTGTCGAAGGCAGCGCCAAAGTACAGCTCGTAGTTGTCGCGCTCCACATAGCCGATGTGCGGCGTGCAGATGCAGTTTTCCAGCCGCAGCAGCGCGTGGCCCTGCAGGATGGGCTCGCTCTCGAACACGTCGATTGCCGCCATGCCCGGGCGCCCTCGGTTGAGCGCGGTGATCAGGGCATCGTTCTCCAGCAGCTCGGCGCGCGAGGTGTTGACCAGCAGCGCGGTCGGCTTCATGCACGACAGGTCTTCCAGTGTGACCATGCCGCGCGTCGTGTCGGTCAGGCGCAGGTGCAGCGAGATCACGTCGCAGTTGGAAAAAAAATCGCCGCGGTTGCTCGCCGCCTGCAGCCCGTCGGCCAGCGCCCGGGCGCGCGAGGCCTCGCTGCCCCACACGCACACGTTCATGCCGAACGCCCGGCCGTAGCCGGCCACGATCTGGCCAATGCGGCCATAGCCCCAGATGCCCAGCGTCTTGCCGCGCAGCACCATGCCCAGGCCGAAGTTGGGCGGCATTGACGCGGCGCGCAGCCCCGACTGCTGCCACGCGCCGTGCTTGAGGTTGGTGATGTACTGCGGCAGGCGGCGCATCGCCGCCATGATCAGCGCCCAGGTCAGCTCGGCGGGCGCCACCGGAGAGCCCACACCCTCGGCCACCGCAATGCCGCGCTCGGTGCACGTCGCCAGGTCGATGTGGCCGCCCACGCGGCCGGTCTGGGCGATGAGCTTGAGGCGCGGCAGCTTTTCCAGCAGTTGGCGGGGCAGGTGGGTCCGCTCGCGGATCAGCACGATGATGTCCGCGTCGCGCAAGCGCACCGCCAGCTGCCCCAGACCCTTGACGGTGTTGGTATACACCTTGGCCGGGTAGTTCTGCAGGCGCTCGGCGCACTGCAGCTTGCGCACGCTGTCCTGGTAATCGTCGAGGATGATGATGTTCATGCCACTGCCCTACGTGCCGGGCGCCCGTGGGCGCCGCCGTTGCAGCGCCTGGGGGCCGGGCGGCAACGTGAATCAAAAACGCGCATTGTCGTCCATCGTGCGCAAGCAGCCGGCTTCGCGCCGTTGCGCGGACACTCGCTTACAAAAAATGCAGTCCGCATGCCGCCCCGCGGCGCCCGTCGGCCCGTCACATGCGGGACTGCGCACTGGGACTGTTCCCGATGCCCGTCGGCGAACCTGCTCCTACGCTGGGTGCCGGTTTTTGTTCCCTGTCCTGGAGTCTGTCTTGACCCGCCCCCATTACGCCTTCTGGCCCGCGCGCCTGCCCCACGCCATCACTACCCCCGCCACCTCGCTGTGGTTCAACGTCGCCGTCAACGCCTGGCGCTACCCGGACAAGGCAGCGCTGGTGTTCATGGGGCGCGAGACCAGCTACCGCCAGCTGCACGACGAGGCCGAGCGCCTGGCCGCGCAGCTGGCCGCCTGGGGCGTGGGCAAGGGTGACCGGGTGCTGCTGTACATGCAGAACTGCCCGCAATGGGTGGTGGCGCACTTCGCCATCCTGCGCACCAACGCGGTGGTCGTGCCGGTCAACCCAATGAACCGGGCGCAGGAGCTGCGGCACTACATTGAGGACAGCGAGGCGCGCGTGGCCATCACCACCGCCGACCTGGCCGGCGAGATGGCCAAGGCCAGCGATGCACTGCCGGCCGACCAGCGGCTCACCCACCTGCTGGCCAGCCAGTACACAGACGCCTTCGACCCGCAGGCGCTCGAGGCGGGCGACATGCCCGCCGCCTGGCAGGACTGGCTGTGCACCCAGCACCCGCTGCCGGCATTACAGGGTGGCCAGGCCCATGCCTGGGCCGACGCGCTGGCATTCAGTGGCGCCGCGCCGGCACACGATGCAGGCCCCGACGACCTGGCCGTACTGCCCTACACCAGCGGCACCACCGGCCTGCCCAAGGGCTGCATGCACCCGCACCGCAGCCTGATGCACAACGCGGTGGCCAGCAGCCTGTGGGGCACGGGCTCGTCCGACGGCGTGGCGCTATGCGTAGTGCCGATGTTCCACATCACCGGCATGGTCAGCGTGATGCACGCCACGCTGTACAGCGGCTCCACGCTGGTGCTGATGCCGCGCTGGGATCGCGAACTGGCCGGGCGCCTGATCTCGCGCCACAAGGTGACCGCCTGGACCAACATCCCGACGATGATCATCGACCTGATGGCCAGCCCGAATTTCTCCCAGTTCGACCTGTCCAGCCTGAGGAGCATCGGCGGCGGCGGCGCGGCCATGCCCCAGGCCGTTGCCCAGCGCCTGCAGGATCAGTACGGCCTGCGCTACGCCGAGGGCTACGGCCTGACCGAGACCGCCGCGCCATCGCACAGCAACCCGCCCGACCGTCCCAAGCAGCAGTGCCTGGGCATTCCGTTCATGAGCACCGACGCGCGCGTCGTCGATCCCGAGACGCTCAAGGAGGTGGCCCAGGGCGAGCAGGGCGAGATCGTCGTCTGCGGCCCCGAGGTGTTCGACGGCTACTGGAAGCACCCCGAGGCCACGGCCGCCGCGTTCTTCGAAATGGACGGCAAGCGGTTCTTCCGTACCGGCGACCTGGGCCGCGTGGACGAGGAGGGCTATTTCTTCATCACCGACCGCCTGAAACGCATGATCAACGCCAGCGGCTTCAAGGTCTGGCCGGCCGAGGTCGAGGCACTGATGTTCAAACACCCGGCGGTGCAGGAGGCCTGCGTCATCTCGGCCAGTGACGACTACCGCGGCGAGACCGTCAAGGCCGTCGTCGTGCTGCGAGCGGATCACAAGGGCAAGGTCAGCGAGGAAGACCTCGTCGCCTGGTGCCGCGAGCACATGGCCGTCTACAAGGTGCCGCGCCAGATCCACTTTGCCGACGCGCTGCCCAAGAGCGGCAGCGGCAAGGTGATGTGGCGCACGCTGCAGGAGGCGCAGAACCAGGGCCAACTGTAGGGTGCAGGCGCAGGGTAGGGCGCCGGCGGCGCGCAGCGGCGCTAAGCTCGGCACCCATGGCCTATCCCACTTTTGCCCCTCCTTATGTGCAGCCTGAAGAGGCTGTCGCCCAATTGCGCGAGCGCGGCTTTGCCGTGCTGCAGCCGCACGACACGGCCGCCTGGGCCGGTGTCGCGCTGACCGAACTGCAGCAACTCGCCCCCGACTGGGACGACCTGCCACCTGACGAGCATCTCAAGGACGGCGGGCGCTACCGGCGCCGGCGCCATGCCTGCTTCATCGCCGACGGCACTCAGATCACCCAGGCGCCGGCGCGCGCGCACTGGCAGCCGCTGGAATACAACGCGCTGCACGGCGGCATGCAGCGCTGGTTTGCGCCCATGCAGGCAGCCACGCTGGCGCAGCCGGCCTGGCAGCGGCTGGTGCAGGCCGTGGCTGGCGTGGCGCAGCAGGCGCTGGCCACCCAGCCCGAGCGCTGGTTCATCGAAGCGCACCAGTTCCGCATCGACACCGCCGGCGGCATCGGCCGACCCACGCCCGAAGGCGCGCATCGCGATGGAGTCGACCTTGTGGCCGTCTTCATGGTCGGGCGCCACGGCATCAAAGGCGGCGAGACACGCATCTTCGAGGCCGCCCGCCCCGCCGGCCAGCGCTTCACGCTGACCGACCCCTGGTCGCTGCTGCTGCTGGACGACGCGCGCATGGTGCACGAGACCACGCCCATCCAGCCGCTGCACGAGGGCGGTTGGCGCGACACCCTGGTGCTGACCTGCCGGCGCGGCACTTTTTTGGGCGACGATGGCTGAAAATCAAGGCGGCCACTACGGTGGTCGTGCTAGGGTTGTCACTGTCTCTTCCTCACCCACCACTCTTTCAAGGAGTATTCATGTTCAAGCACATCCTGGTTCCGGTCGACGGCTCTGAAACCGCCATGAAGGCTGTCGCCCGCGCGGCCGCGCTGGCCAAGACCTTTGGCAGCGCCGTCACCGTGCTGTACGTCATTGATCCGTACCCATTCACCGGCGTCGGCGCCGACTTTGCCTATGGCCAGGCGCAGTACCTGAGCGCCGCTACTGCCGAGGCCAATGCGGCGCTGGACACTGCCAAGGAGGCGATCACCCAGGCCGGCGTCGCGCAGGTGGAGACCATGGTGGGCGAGGGCCACGCGGTGCACGACGGCGTGGTGCGTGCCGTCGACAGCGTGGGCGCCGACCTGATCGTCATGGGCTCGCACGGCCGCCGCGGCCTGGAAAAGCTGGTGCTCGGCAGTGTCACCCAGCGCGTGCTGGGCGTCGTGCGCGTGCCCGTGCTGGTCGTGCGCGACTGATCTGCACACCTCCCATGGCCCGCTGTGGCCATGGGAGAATCGACCCATGAGCGAAACCGTCAACGTCGACCCGGCCGAACTGGCCAAATTCTCCGACCTGGCCCACCACTGGTGGGATCCGGACAGCGAATTCCGCCCGCTGCATCAGATCAACCCGCTGCGCCTGGATTGGATCGACCAGCTCGCGCCGCTCAAGGGCTGCACGGTGCTTGATGTCGGCTGCGGCGGCGGCATTCTGGCCGACGCCATGGCACGCAAGGGCGCTCAGGTCACCGGTATCGACCTGGCAACCAAGTCGCTGCGCGTGGCCCAGCTGCACGCGCTGGAGACCGGCACGCCCAATATCAGCTACCGCGAGATCAGTGCCGAGGCGCTGGCCAAGGAAAGCCCGGCCAGCTTCGACACCGTCACCTGCATGGAGATGCTGGAGCACGTGCCCGACCCGCAGTCCATCGTCAGTGCCTGCGCGCAGCTGGTCAAGCCCGGCGGCTGGGTGTTCTTCTCCACCATCAACCGCAACGCCAAGGCTTTTGCCATGGCCATCGTCGCGGCCGAATACCTGCTCAAGCTGCTGCCGCGCGGCACGCACGAATACAACAAGCTGATCCGCCCCAGCGAGCTGGCCCTTGCCTGCCGCAACGCCGGGTTGGATGTGCTGCACACGCGCGGCATGCAGTACAACCCGGTGACCGGCCGCTACTGGCTCGACGGCGACACCAGCGTCAACTACCTGCTGGCTACCCGGCGTCCCGCGGCATGAGGGCCGCTGCCTTCGCCAACATCCGCGCGGTGCTGTTCGACCTAGACGGCACACTGATCGACAGCGCCCCCGACCTGGGCCACGCGGTTGACAGCATGCGCACCGCGCGCGGCCTGCCGTCGCTGCCGCAAGACGTCTACCGCCCCATGGCTGGCATGGGCGCGCGCGGCATGCTGAACGCCGCATTCGACATCACGCCCGAACACCCCGACTTCAATGCGCTGCGCGAAGAGTTCTTCAGCAACTACGAGCGCTGCATCCACGAGCGCACCCAGCCCTTTGGCCATGTACCGCAGATCGTCGACGCCTTGAACCGCCAGCGCCTGCGCTGGGGCGTGGTGACCAACAAGACCCAGCGCTTTGCCTTTCCCATCGTCACGCGCATGGCGTGGTTCCACAGCGCCGGCACCATCATCTGCGGCGACACCACGGCGTATGCCAAGCCGCACCCGGCTCCGCTGCTGGAGGCGGCCGCGCGCATCGGTATCGACGCCAGCCAGTGCGTCTACGTGGGCGACGACGAGCGCGACATCATCGCCGGGCGCGCCGCCGGCATGAAAACCATCGCCGCGCTGTACGGCTACCTGGGCCCGGGCGCCACGCCACGGCAGTGGGGCGCCGACGCACTGATAGAAAACCCGCGCGATCTCTTGAAATTGCTGGGACTGCACTAAAATAGGCGCTATGGGGCTGTCCTGGTTTCGACGTGGGTTCGGAATTGGCGCGGTGCATGTCGAGCTTGAGTGACGCTCGTAAATCTCCATTCATCAAAGTAACTGCAAACGACGAACGTTTCGCACTCGCCGCTTAAACACCGGTGAGCCTTGCAACAGCACGCTGATGGGCTGGGCAAGGGGGTAGCAATACCTCCAGGCTGCAAGGGAATTCACATCAGCTGGCTGCGTGCCGGGTACCTTGGCCCGCAGCGAGATCCAAGGGTACTGGCGGTTCAGGTAGCGTGCGTCTGCGCGACTTGAGCGGCGAGATCCAAATCAGAACGCTAAACATGTAGATCTGTCCAGTAAAGGCTTGCGGACGCGGGTTCAATTCCCGCCAGCTCCACCATCCGCCCAAACAAAGGCCGCCAAGGAATAACTTGGCGGCCTTTTTATTGATAAATCAAGCGCTTGCGCAGCAGGGATGACGAACGCATGCATGAAAAAGGGGAGTGCAGCCCGCGCCGCGCTCCCCTTTTTGCCTCGCGGGCGCTTTTTCTTACATGCGCTCGAAGATCGCGGCAATGCCCTGGCCGCCGCCGATGCACATGGTCACCAGTGCGTAGCGGCCCTGGATGCGCTGCAGCTCATACAGCGCCTTGACCGTGATGACCGCGCCGGTGGCGCCGATGGGGTGGCCCAGCGAGATGCCCGAGCCGTTGGGATTGACCTTGGCGGGGTCCAGCCCCAAGTCGCGCGAGACGGCGCAGGCCTGGGCGGCGAAGGCTTCGTTGGCCTCGATCACGTCCAGATCTTGCACCGTCAGGCCGGCTTTTTTCAGCGCCAGCTGCGTGGCAGGCACCGGGCCGATGCCCATGTATTGAGGGTCGACGCCGGCGTGCGCGTAGGCCACCAGGCGCGCCAGCGGCTTGGCACCGCGCGCCTGGGCGGCCTTGGCGTCCATCAGCACGACGGCGGCGGCTGCGTCGTTGATGCCCGAGGCGTTGCCGGCGGTCACCGTGCCGTTTTCCTTCAGGAAGACGGGCTTGAGCTTGGCCATGTCCTCGATCGTGGCGTTGGCGCGGAAGTGCTCGTCAGCCGTGTACTGCATCTCGCCCTTGCGCGTCTTGAGCACCACCGGGACGATCTGATCCTTGAAGTAGCCGGCCTCGGTGGCCTTTTGCGCGCGTTGGTGGCTTTGCAGCGCCAGCGCGTCTTGCTCCTCGCGGGTAATGCCCCACTTTGCGGCGATGTTCTCGGCGGTCACGCCCATGTGCACGTTCTTGAACGGGTCGTGCAGCGCGCCGATCATCATGTCGATCATCTTGAAGTCGCCCATGCGCGCGCCCCAGCGGCTGGTCAGGCTGGCAAACGGCGCGCGGCTCATGTTCTCGGCGCCGGCGCCGATCGCAATGTCGCAGTCGCCCAGCAGGATGGCCTGGCTGGCCGACACGATGGCCTGCAGGCCCGAACCGCACAGGCGGTTGACGTTGAACGCCGGCGTCTCCTGGGTGCAGCCGCCGTCGATCGCGGCCACGCGCGAGAGATACATGTCCTTGGGCTCGGTGTTGACCACGTGGCCGAACGCCACATGGCCTACGTCCTTGCCCTCGACCTGCGCGCGCGCGAGCGACTCGCGCACCACGGTGGCGCCCAGCTGCGTGGGCGGCACGTCCTTCAGGCTGCCGCCAAAAGTGCCGATGCCGGTGCGAACGGCAGATACGACGACGACGTCACGGGTCATGGGAGGGCTCCTGTCAAAGGGTTGGAATGGAAAGGGATTGTCAAGAAAGCCGGCGTCCGCGCCGCGTCAGGCCTCGCGGACGTCGGCGACCGGGTTGTCGCCAAAGTCCGGGCGATTCAGCCAGGCCAGTACGCGCGCGGCTGCGTCGGCCGGCGAGCTGAGCAGGCCACGCTCCTTGAGCTGGGTGAAGTTGTCCACGTCGGCAAAGTCGTCCTGGGTGGCGCCGCGCAGCTGCACCTGCATGTCGGTGTCGATCACGCCGGGCGCCAGCGAGCACACCTTGGCGCCGCCGGGGCGAGACGCCTCTTCCAGCGCCAGGCAGCGGGTGAAGTGATCCATGCCCGCCTTGGCAGCGCAATACGCCGCCTGCGACGCCATGGCGCGCCGGCCCAGGCCCGACGAGACGTTTAGCACCTTGCGCGGCACGCCCCAGCCCTCGGTGGCGTCCAGGAAGGTGGCGGTGAGCAGCATTGGCGCCTCCAGTCCCACGCGCAGCGCGCTGGCAAGACCTGCCAGGTCGGCCGTGCTGCCACTGGCCACCAGCGGTGCGATGCGCGGGATGGCGCCGGCGTTGTTGATCAGCGTGGCGCTGGCGTAGCGGCCGGGTTGCTGCGCGACCAGCCAGTCATGCAGGCGCAGCGCGGCGGCCGTGCCGTCGGCCAGGTCCAGCGGCCACTGCAGCAGGGTTGCCCCGTCGGGGGCCTGCAGCGTGTCGCTGGCGTTGCGGGCAATGCTGATCACGGTGTGGCCGGGCCGCAGCAGTTGCTGCGCCATTGCCAGGCCCATGCCGCGCGAGCCGCCGGTGAGTATGGTCAGGTTGTTGGTCAGGTGCGAAGTCATCGCACTATGGTACTGGCGCCCGGTGTACGCGCAACTGCGTATGTGACAGCCAGAGCATGGGCTGGTCGGTCGCCGGATGGGCCAGCGCCAGCGCGCAGGCGTGCAGCAACAGGCGCGGCGCCAGCGCCTGCACGGCGGCACCGGCATACAGCGCGTCGCCCAGTATGGGGTGGCCGACGTGCGCCAGGTGCACGCGCAATTGGTGGGTGCGGCCGGTCAGCGGACGCAGCTCCAGCAGCGTGGCTGGTTGCCGTGCATCGTGCGCCAGCACGCGCCACAGCGTGCGGCTGGGCTTGCCGTTTTGCCAGTCGACCTGCTGGCGCGGGCGGTTGGGCCAGTCGGCGGCCAGCGGTGCGTCGATCTCGCCCCAGCCGTCCTCGCCCGCCGGCGGCTGCATGCTGCCATGCACCCAGGCGTGGTAGCGCTTGTCGACCTGCTGCGCGGCAAAGGCCTGGCCCAGCGCGCGCTGCACCGCCTGGCTGCGCGCCATGACGACCAGGCCCGAGGTCGCCTGGTCGAGCCGGTGCACCACCAGTGCATCAGGCCACAGCGCCTGCGCGCGGGCGCTCAGGCAGTCCTGCTTGTCCGGGCCGCGCCCGGGCACGCACAGCAGGCCGGCGGGCTTGTCCAGCACCAGCAGGTCGGCATCCTGGTAGATGCAGTGCACGTCGCCTGGCGCGGTGGGCGGCAGCGCGGCGCGGTCAGCCGGCATGCAGCAGGCGATCGACGGTGGCGCACAGCTCCTGCACGTCGTTGGGCTTGTGTATCAGCGCGCGCGCCCCGGCGGCGCGCGCGGCCTGCTCGATGTCGGCCGTCACATAGCCCGATGCCAGCGCCACCGGCAGGTCGGCGCGTATGGCGCGCACCGCCTGAAGCAGGTCGACGCCGGAGAAGCCCGGCATGTTGTAGTCGGTAACCAGCAGGTCGACCGCCTGCGGCTGCTCGCGCAGGAAGGCCAGCGCCTGATGCGGGTCGGTAAAGCCGCTGACGCGGTGGCCCTGGCGGCGCAGCAGGCGCTGCACCAGAAAGACCAGCGCCTGGTCGTCGTCGACGTACACCACATGGCCGCCCGCTGGCGCGGCGCTCGTGGCCGGCGGCGCTGCACTGGCAGGCTGGGGCGCTGGCGCTGCACCGGCGTCGTCGTCCACGTCGTCAGAGGCCACCGGAAAGTACAGCGTGAAGCGCGTTCCCTCGCCCGGCTGGCTGTGCACGTCGACCGCGCCGCCGTGGCTGCGCACCACGCCGTGCACCACGGCCAGGCCCAGGCCCGTGCCCTGGCCCACGGGCTTGGTGGTGAAGAAAGGCTCGTAGATGCGCGCCAGCAGCGCGTCGTCCATGCCCGGGCCGTCGTCGCTGACGCTCAGCGCCACGTAGCTGCCCGGCGCCAGGCGCAGGCGCTCGCGCAGCGCGGCGTCGGGGCGCAGCGCGCGTGCCTGCACCGCAATGTGGCCGCGCTGCTGGCCAATCGCGTGCACCGCGTTGGTGCACAGGTTGAGCAGCGCCTGCTCCAGCTGCGTGGCGTCGGCCAGCACTGGCGGCAACGTGGCCGGCAGGTGCAGTTGCAGCTCGATGTTGGGCGGCAGCGTCACGCGCAGCAGGCGCGCGGTGTCGTGCACCGTGGCGGCCACTTGCACGGCGCTGCGCGCCAGCGGCTCGTTGCGGCTGAAAGTGAGGATCTGGTGCACCAGGTCGCGCGCGCGCCGGCCGGCTTTCTCGATCTCGGCCAGGCTCTCCAGCAGCGCGCTGCCTGCGGGCAATGCGGCGGCGTCGGCATGCGCCAGCGCCACGTTGCCCAGAATGGCGTGCAGGATGTTGTTGAAGTCGTGGGCAATGCCGCCGGCCATGGTGCCCACGGCCTGCATCTTGTGCGACTCGCGCAGCTGCGCCTCCAGCTCGCCGCGGCGCAGGTCGGCCTTTTTCTGGCTGGTCAGGTCGCGGATGAAGAAGGTCGTCGTGTTGTCGCCGGCCAGGCTCTCGAACGCCACGCTGACCTCGACCGCCAGCGGCTGACCGGTGGCGGTGCTCGCCTGCATCTCGCCCAGCAGCGCCCGCGTCGTGAGCTGCGCGAACGACAGCGCCTGCTCGGCGTCTGGCAGAAAGCGTGTCAGCTCCTCGCCCAGCGCCTGGCCGGCCGGGCACTGGAACAGCGTGGCCGCGGCCGGGTTGAAGACGGTGATGCGCCGCTGTGCGTCGACGCTGATGATGGCGTCCAGCGCCGAGTTGATGATGGCTTCGAGCCGCTGCTCACTGGAGTGCAACTGGTCGTTGCGCTGCTGCAGCGCGCGGCGCTCGGCAATCAGCGGGCCCTGGTCGACCACGGCGCACAAAAACTGCTGCAGCAGCGGCCCCTGGGCCTGGGGCGTTTCCAGATAGGCGATGTGCAGGTCGCCGGTGATGTGCTGGCCGCTGCCGATCTCGAACACCACCTCGGCGCTGTCGCTGCGCCCGTCGCGCCGTGCGGCGGCAAAGGCCTGGCGCACCCGCTCGGCGTCGCCCGCGCTGACGAAGGGCATCAGCGCGGCCAGCGGCCGATCGCCCTCGCCGGGTTGAAACGCCCGGTGCGCCACCGCATTGGCCTGCACCACCATGTCGTGCTCGTCCAGCACCATGAGCGCCAGCGGCACGCCGGCAAACAGCGCCTCGAAGCGCTCGGAGGCGCTCTCGGCCGCCTGCTGGCTGTAGCGCAGCACCTCGTTGTGTGCCTGCAGCTCACGCTGCGCGGTGCGCAGCTGGGCAATCAAGTCGGCTACCGGCCCCTTGACCCGGTCGGGCGCGCGCCGCTCCTGCGGCGGCGTAGCCGGCGCGGGCGCTTGCGCAGCCTCCTGGTTGCGCAGCAAGAAAGACAGGTCGGGGTGGGTCATCGGGGCGGCTGCGGAAAGAAGTATGTGCGGCGGGTCACCGGACTGCAGGGCCGGCGCGTCGCCACACGCAGAGACCAAAAAGGGCGCAGGAGCGAGGTGGCAATGGGGTGCGGGCCGGGTGACCGATGGTAAATCCTGTGCCGATATGGATGTACCGGGTTGGCGGAACAAGCCGTGGCGTCATGGACGCGCGCGGGCCTGGACGGTGACTTTGGGAGTTTCCGGCGCGCTAGGGGCGACGTGGCGTGAGGTTCTGTAAAAGGCCAGCACGCGCTGGACATAGGTGCGTGTTTCGGCGTACGGCGGCACGCCGCCGTGGCGCTCCACCGCTCCCTCGCCGGCGTTGTAGGCGGCGGAAACCAGCTCCACATTGCCCTCGAAGCGCTTGATCAGCCAGCGCAGATAAGCCAGGCCGCCGCGTGCGTTCTGCTCGGCATTCCAGACGTCACGCACGCCGAAGCGCTCGGCTGTTTCAGGGATCAGCTGCATCAGTCCCTGGGCGTTGCGCGGCGACAGCGCCTGCGCGTCAAAGTTGGACTCCACCCGCACAATGGCCAGCGCCAGCCGCGGATCGACGGCATAGTGCGGCGCCAGGCGCTGGACCAGCCGGGCCTGGCGCTGCTGCCACGGCGCAAGCGCCACCACGTAGCGCTCCACCTCTTCGGGCGTGATCACCGCGTTGAGGCCGTTCAAGAACGGCGCTCCACCCTGCAGGCAGCGGGGTAACCGGTTGCCCGGCAGCTGGCCGGCCAGCAGAACACGCGCTTTTTCATGGCCCCGCTGGGCGGCCAAGGCCAGCACGGCGGTAGCCAGGGCCTGCTCGCCCGTCACGCCGCCCTTGAGCAGCAGACGGCCCAGGCGGTACTGCCCCTCCAGGCTGCCCTCGCGCGCGGCGGCGCAGTAACGCTGCGTGGCCAGCGCACGGTCGCTGCGAAATTCCGCCGCATACCCCTCGTCAAGCCAGCGCATAAGCACCGGCGGCTCATCGGCCAGGACGATGGCGTTGCCCGCCCGCGCCGGCAGCGCAGCAAAGTCGCTCGCGACGAGCAAAACCAAGCAGGCGCGCGCCAGCGCGGGGAAGAGGCTATGCATAACAGGCAACTGTAGTCAAGGGCTGGCGCGATGGCAAACGGGGCTGGGATGCAGAGAGGCCCGTAAGGTTTCATGATCGTGCGCGGGCAACGCCCTGAATTCAGTCGGTGCCGTAGGCGGTCGGCTGCGACGAACAGTGAGACCCGACGGCTGGGAAGAGTGCCCCCTGACTTGAAGGCGCGCGCGCCCGCAGCCCACAGTCAAGCGTTTGGCATTATTGATTGAAAATCAAATATCTTGAAATCGTCCATCATGCCCTCAGATCAACCTGATGGAAATAATCGACATGAGAACTCACGCCTGAGGCGCGGCAAGAGCGACGCCGCCAGGTCATCAAGCTGCGCCGCGCGGGCTGGACCTACGAGGCCATCGCGGCCGATCAGCTGCGGTGTGCGTCTGACGCTGCAGGGCGTGGGCCTGTACCTGCGCCGCTGGGGCTTCACCCCGCAAAAGCCCATCCAGCGCGCCTACGAGCAGCAACCCGTCGCTGTGCGCCGCTGGCTCGATGAACAGTACCCCGCCATCGAGCAAAGAGCCAAGGCCGAAGGCGCCGAGATTCACTGGGCCGACGAAACCGGACTGCGCTCCGATGACGTGCGGGGCCGCTCCTATGCCCCGATGGGCCAGACGCCGGAAATTCGTGTCAACCAGCGCCGTGAGGGCTTGTCCATCATCTCCAGCGTGACCCGCCGGGGCAAGGTTCGCTTCAAGGTCTTCGAGGGGGCCATGAACGCGGCCATCCTGATCGACTTCATGAAGCGATGATGATTTATTCCATTTCTATATCAGCCGACTACTTTGTCGGCTTCGCTTGTCGTGCTACAGCACTGTCTGCGCTTCACCTTCGCGTACTCGATTGATATAGAAATGGAATTACACCCATGTGCTGAACAAAGGCGGACGAGGGATTTTGAGTCCGTTCGACGCCTTGTAAAAAAACAAGGCCCGCATCGCGGGCCTTGGCAAATTTACTCGAAGTCGCTCGTTGGCAAACAGCTGCAAAACAGATTGCGGTCGCCGTAGACGTTGTCCACGCGGCCTACGGGCGCCCAGTATTTGTTCTGGCGCAGGCTGGCCAGCGGGTAGGCGGCCGCTTGGCGCGAGTAGGGGCGGGACCAGTCGCCTGCCAACAGGCTGTCGGCGGTGTGGGGGGCGTTCTTGAGCGGGTTGTCGTCCTGCGGCCAGGTGCCGTTTTCGATCTGGCGGATTTCTTCGCGGATGGCGATCATCGCGTCGATGAAGCGATCCAGCTCCTGCAGGTCTTCGCTTTCCGTGGGCTCGACCATCAGCGTATTGGCCACCGGAAAGGACAGCGTGGGTGCATGAAAACCGTAGTCGATCAGGCGCTTGGCCACGTCTTCGGCCATTACGCCGCTGGTTTCCTTGAACTGGCGCAGATCCAGGATGCACTCGTGCGCCACGTGGCCGTTGGCGGATGCGTACAGCGTGGGGTAGTAATCCTTCAGGCGCACGCTGATGTAGTTGGCGCTCAGGATGGCGGCTTCGGTCGCGGCCGTCAGGCCCTCGGCGCCCATCATGCGGATGTACATCCAGCTGATGGGCAGCACGGCGGCGTTGCCCAGCGGCGCTGCGCTGACGGCGCCCACCTTGCCTTTGAGCCCCGCGGTGGCGTGGCTGGGCAGGTAGGGCACCAGGTCTTCGACGACGCAGACGGGGCCGACGCCCGGGCCGCCGCCGCCGTGGGGGATGCAGAAGGTCTTGTGCAGGTTCAGGTGGCTGACGTCGCCGCCGAATTCGCCGGGCGCGGCCACGCCGACCAGGGCGTTCATGTTGGCGCCGTCCACGTATACGCGTCCGCCGTGGCGGTGCACGATCTGGCACAGCTCCTTGACGTGGGTCTCAAACACGCCGTGTGTGCTGGGGTAGGTGATCATCACGCAGGCCAGGTTGGCACTGTGCTTTTCACACTGCGCCTGCAAGTCCTGCATGTCCACGTTGCCGTTCTCGTCGCACTTGGTCACCACCACCTGCATGCCCACCATCTGCGCGCTGGCCGGGTTGGTGCCGTGGGCGCTGCTGGGGATCAGGCAGATGTTGCGGTGCGCGTTGCCCTGGGCGGCGTGCCAGCCCTTGATGGCCAGCAGGCCGGCGTACTCGCCCTGGCTGCCGGCGTTGGGCTGCAGGCTGACGCCGGCGTAGCCGGTGGCCTGGCACAGCCAGTCAGACAGCAGGCGATCGAGCTCGGCGTAACCGACCAGCTGGTCTGCGGGGGCGAAGGGGTGCACCTGGGCAAACTCGGGCCAGGTGATGGGGATCATCTCGCTGGTGGCGTTGAGCTTCATGGTGCAGCTGCCCAGCGGGATCATGGTGCGGTCGAGTGCCAGGTCCTTGTCCGACAGCGCGCGGATGTAGCGCAGCATGGCCGTCTCGGAGTGGTGCGTGTTGAACACCGGGTGGGTTAGGAAGGTGCTGGTGCGCCGCAGGCTGGCCGGGATCAGGCTGGCCGCGCCTTCCAGGGCTTCTACGCTGGGCTGCGCCGCGTGGGGCGCCAGGGCTTGCCACAGCAGGGCCAGGTCGGCGCGGGTGCTGGTTTCGTCGAGTGAAATGCCCACGCACTGACTGCGCAGCAAACGCAGGTTGGCGCCAGCGGCCAGGGCGCGCTGCACGGCGGCCTGGGCGGCTTCGCTGCTGCCCAGGTCGATGGTGAGGGTGTCGAAGGCCGTGGCGTGCAGCGCAGGCAGGCCCAGCTGCTTCAAGCCTGCGGCCAGGATGGCGGTAAGGCGCGCGACGCGCTGGGCGATGCGCGCCAGGCCCGCCGGGCCGTGGTACACGGCGTACATGCTGGCGATGACGGCGGGCAATACCTGCGCAGTGCAGATGTTGGAGGTGGCTTTTTCGCGGCGGATGTGCTGCTCGCGCGTCTGCAGCGCCAGGCGGTAGGCGGGGGCGCCGTGCACGTCCACGCTGACGCCCACCAGGCGCCCGGGCAGGGAGCGCTTGAAACCGTCGCGGCAGGCCATATAGCCCGCGTGCGGGCCGCCCGCGCCCATGGGCATGCCAAAGCGCTGGGTGGTACCGACAACGATGTCGGCGTCCATCTCGCCAGGTGACTTGAGCAGGGTCAGCGCCAGCAGGTCGGCGGCCAGGATGAGGGCCGCGCCCTTGCTGTGGATGAGTTCGGCGCTCATCTGCCAGTCGGCCAGCCAGCCGCTCGAACCCGGGTACTGGTTGAGGGCGGCGAAGTAGTCGTCCTGGCCGATGGCGGCCAGCCATTCGTCGCTGGAGTGGATGACCTTGACCGTGAAGCCCAGCGGCGCGGCGCGGGTCTGGATCACCTCGATGGTCTGCGGGTGGCAGTCGCCCGAGACGATGAAGACGTTGCCCTTGGCCTTGACGGAGCGGCGCGCCAGCGTCATGGCCTCGGCGGCGGCGGTGGCCTCGTCGAGCATCGACGCGTTGGCGATGTCCATGCCCGTGAGGTCGGTGACCATGGTCTGGAAGTTGACCAGCGCCTCCATGCGGCCCTGGCTGATCTCGGCCTGGTAGGGCGTGTAGGCGGTGTACCAGGCCGGGTTCTCCAGCACGTTGCGCAGGATGACGCCCGGCGTATGCGTGCCGTGGTAGCCCTGGCCGATGAAGCTTTTGAGGACTTTGTTCTTGCGGGCGATGGCCTTCAACTCGGCCAGTGCGTCGGTTTCGGTGCAGGCGGGCGGCAGTTGCATGGTGCTGGCGCGGGCAATGGAGCGCGGCACGATGGACGCGACCAGCGACTGGCGCGAGGCCTCGCCGATGACGCTGAGCATGTGCGCCTCGTCGGCAGCGTCGATGCCGATGTGGCGGGGAATGAATTCACCGGCGTTTTCAAGCGCGGACAGGGGCAGGGCGGCAGTCATGGGACCAATCTCGGGAAATCATCGAAAGGAATGAGTGTCAGGAAACCGACGTTGCGAGCCGGGCGCGGGGTATCCCGCACGGGGCATGCAACGCCGTTTGCGCGCGCCTTTCAAAGCGTGTTCACGATCTCTGTTTGACCATTTTTCCCGTCATGCCGGCGAAAGCCGGCATCCAGCGGCAACGCTTTCTTCACGGCGAGGGCTGGATACCGGCTTTCGCCGGTATGACGAAGACGGGCTGCGGCAGGATCGTGAGCAAGCTGTCAGGCGTTGGCAGCAAAGTCCTGGTAGGCGGCGGCGTCCAGCAGCGCGTCCAGTTCGGCGGCGTTGCTGAGCTTGACCTTGAAGAACCAGCCGGCGGCTTCCGGGTCGCTGTTGGCCAGCGACGGGTTGGCGCGCAGTTCTTCGTTGACCTCGACGACCTCGCCCGAGACGGGCATGTAGACGTCGGCGGCGGCCTTGACTGACTCGACCACGCCGGCCACGTCGCCCTGGGCGTAGGTCTTGCCCACTTCGGGCAGGTCGACGAAGACCACGTCGCCCAGCGCGTCCTGCGCGTGCACGGTGATGCCGACGACGGTGGCTGCGGCGTCAGCGGCGTTGATCCACTCGTGGTCTTTGGAGAATTTGATGGTCATGGCAATGGCTCCGAAAAAAGAAAAAGGTGGTGAGAAAGGCCCAGTGCCGCACTGTAGCGGCCCCGGCGCCCGCTATCGGCGTGAGCGCGAAAAATCAGCCGCGGTGGTAGCGCGGTGGCAAGAACGGGGTGCTGCTGACCTCCATGGCCACGGGCTTGCCACGCACGATGGCAAACAGCTCGGTGCCCACCTTGGCGTAGTCGGGCTGCACATAAGCCAGCGCGATCGGCTGGTTGAGCGTGGGCGCCAGCAAGCCACTGGTGACTTGGCCGACATGCTGGCCGTCCAGGTTCTCCAGCACCGCCGGCTCGCGCACCGGGATGCGTTCCTTGGCGATCAGGCCCACGCGCTTGCGCTCAAGCAGGCTGGGATCGTCGATTTGCGCGAGCACCTTCTCGGCGCCGGGAAATCCTCCGGCGCGCTCGCCACTGGTGCGGCGCACCTTCTGGATGGCCCAGTTGAGCCCCGCTTCGCTTGGCGTGGTGGTGGTATCGATGTCGTTGCCGTACAGGCACAGGCCGGCCTCCAGGCGCAGCGAGTTGCGCGCGCCCAGGCCGATGGGCGCCACCTCGGGCTGGGCCAGCAGCGCGCGGGCCAACTGCTCGGCCTTGTCGCCGGGTACCGAGATCTCGAAGCCGTCCTCGCCGGTGTAGCCGCTGCGGGTGATGAACAGCTGCGCGCCTTTCCAGTCAAAGGCGGCGCCGGTCATGAAGACCAGCTGCTCGGCACCGGGGACGATACGCGCCAGCACCGCGGCGGCCTGTGGGCCCTGCAGCGCCAGCAGGCCGTGGTCGGGCATCGTGACGATGTCGCAACGCCCGCCGATGCGTGCGCGGATGTGGGCGGTGTCGCCCACCTTGCACGCGCCGTTGACGATCAGAAACCAGGTGTGCTCGTCCTGGTGGAAGAACATCAAGTCGTCGATCACGCCGCCGTCGTCGTTGAGCAGCAGGCCGTAGCGCTGCTTGCCCACGGGCAGGCCGATGACGTCGATGGGCATCAGGGTCTCCAGCGCGGCGGCGGCGTCGGGGCCGATCAGCTTGAGCTGGCCCATGTGCGAGACGTCGAACAGGCCGGCTTTCTCGCGCGTGTGCTGGTGCTCGGCCATCAGGCCGCTCTTGTATTGCACCGGCATGGAATAGCCGGCAAACGGCACCATGCGCGCGCCCAGTTCCAGGTGCAGCGCGTTGAGCGGGGTGGTGAGGAGCTCGGTTGAGGACAAGTCGGTTCTCCAGGGCAAATGCGGGCCACGGCGCTGCCGCCATGGTGTT
Source organism: Comamonas faecalis (assembly GCF_039538025.1). Lineage (NCBI taxonomy): Bacteria > Pseudomonadati > Pseudomonadota > Betaproteobacteria > Burkholderiales > Comamonadaceae > Comamonas > Comamonas faecalis. The sequence continues at coordinate 42,988 of NZ_BAABBP010000010.1, read as the reverse complement.
TGCCCTGCTGTCCTCTTTACCTGAGAGATTCACCCGATGCGATGCGGGTTTGCTCCTTCGGTGGGCGCGTGCCGCGTGGCGCGGCGCCTCTCTCCAGCAAGGAAACGCCCGCGTTGCCGCAGGCGTGTCGCCAGTCCTTTTGCCTGAGCGTTTGGCTGGTGTGCCTGCGCCTTCGGCGGCCGATCCGCTGGGAATGCGGGCCTGCTCTCTCCTGACTGGGCGGATTCTAACCAACTGGAATCGCTGCGCATGGTCTTTTTGCGGGGGAAGCCTTGGGCAGGCGCAGGTGCACCAGCGTCAATCGCGGCGAGGTGCCGCTCCCACGGTGGCAGTTGCGCCAGCGGATGGGCAGGCGACAGCGGGTGCGCGCCGATTGCCGCACAATGCCAGCCATTGCGTATTTCTCAGGTTTGCGCACCACGCGGCCTGCCTACACACCATGCCCCCTAACGATATTGCCCAGCCAGCGCCGCTGGTTTACCCCTGTGGCGACGCGCCCGCCGTGGGCCAGACCAAGCAAGTGGCCGACGGCGTGTGGTGGCTGCGGATGCAGCTGCCGTTCGCGCTGGACCACATCAACTTGTGGGCGCTGCGCGACGGCGACGGCTGGACGCTGGTGGACACCGGCATCTGGTCGACCGAGACGGCCGACGCCTGGCGCCAGCTCTTTGCCGGCGTGCTGCAGGGGCCGGTGCACCGCGTGATCGTCACGCACATGCATCCCGACCACATCGGGATGGCCGGATGGCTCACGCGCAAGTTCGACTGCCGACTGTGGATCAGCCGCCAGGAGTATTTGAGCTGCCGCACGCTGGTGACCGACACCGGGCGCGAGGCACCCGACGACGCGATCGCCTTTTACCGCCGCGCCGGCTACTGCGACGAGGCCATCGAGACTTACCGCACGCGCTTCGGGCATTTCGGCAAGATGATTTACTCGGTGCCCGACAGCTACCGGCGCCTGATGGATCGCGAGGAGATCACCATTGGCGCGCACCGCTGGCGCGTCGTCATCGGCACCGGGCATTCGCCCGAGCACGCCAGCCTGTACTGCCCGCAGCTGAAGGTGCTGATCTCTGGCGACCAGGTGCTGCCGCGGATCTCCTCGAACGTGTCGGTGCACCCGATCGAGCCCGACGCCAACCCGCTGGCCGACTGGATCGCGTCGCTGGACACGATGGAGCAGGCGGTGCCGGACGACGTACTGGTGCTGCCGGCGCACAACGAGCCGTTTCGCGGCCTGCATGCGCGCCTTGACGCGCTGCGCGGCAGTGCCCACCGGGGGCTGGAGCGCCTGCGCGAGCGCCTGGCCCAGCGTCCGCAGCGCGTGGTCGACGTGTTCGATGCGCTGTTCGGCCGCCCCATCGCCCAGGACAAGCCCCAGCTGCTGGGTCTGGCAGCGGGCGAGGGCGTTGCCCACCTCAACTACCTTGTGGCCCGCGGCGAGGTGGTTGCTACGCAGGGCGGGGATGGTTGCACCTGGTACCAGCTGGCGCAGGGCGGCGCGGACAGGGCTGCGGCCTGAGATTCTGTTTCCGTAGAAGGCAAGCCCTCTGGCCTATGGTGTCCTTGTCGTAATCAGCGTCGGTGCAACATCCATCGACCAGAGGGTTGGTCTCCTACGGCCGTCGTACCTGACCGTGGGAACGGCGCCCTCACCGCGATGGGGGCATTCCCGTAGTCTGCCCACAGGCCCACGCAGGGCCATGCAAGCCTATTTCCCGTAAACCACGTCGCGCAGATACAGCGACAGCTCGGGCACGTAGGTGATGACCATCAGGCAGGCCAGGATCACCGCGACGAAGGGCAGCAGGTGGCCGACGATGCGGTCGAGCGACAGCCGCGCCACGGTGCAGGTGGCAAACAGGTTGACGCCGAATGGCGGCGTGATCATGCCCAGCGCCAGGTTGACGACCATGATCAGCCCGAAGTGCACCGGGTCGACGCCGAAGTGCGCGGCCACCGGCGCCAGGATGGGGCCGAGCACGATGATGGCGGCGCTGGTCTCGATGAACATGCCGATCACGAATAGCGCGGCGTTGACGCCCAGCAGGAAATAGGTGGGTGATTGCAATACCTGCTCCAGCCAGCGGCCGATGGCGTCGGGCACGCCTGCGCGCGTGATCAGGAAGGCGAACAGCCCGGCGTTGGCAATGATGAACATGATCACCGCCGACGACAGCGCCGACTTCTTCAGTACGCCGTACAGGTCGCGCACGCCGATCTCGCGGTAGATCAGCATGCCGACGATGAGCGCGTAGAACACCGCGACGGCCGAGGCCTCGGTGGGCGTGAAGATACCGCCGTAGATGCCGCCCAGGATGATGACCGGCATCAAGAGCGCCCAGCCGGCCTGCCACGTCGACTTGAGCAGCGGCATGCGGCCGCGGCCGTCGTGCTTGCCCCAGCCCCGGATCTTGCAGGTGATCCACACGAACAGCATCAGCGCGCCGCCGATCAGCACGCCCGGGCCGAAGCCGGCGATGAACAGCTCGCCGATCGATACCTCGGCCGCCACGCCGTACAGAATCATCGGGATGGATGGCGGCACGATCACGCCCAGCTCCGCGCTGGTCGCCTGCAGCGCGGCGGCATAGGTGACCGGGTAGCCGTGCTTGACCAGCGCCGGGATCAGGATGGCGCCAATCGCGAACGTGGTGGCGACCGATGAACCCGAGACGGCCGCGAAGATCATGCAGGTCAGCACGCAGGTCATCGGCAGGCCGCCCTGCACGCCGCCGACCAGGCTCTTGGCAAACTCGACCAGGCGGCGCGAGATGCCGCCGGCCTCCATCAGGTTGCCCGCCAGGATGAAGAAGGGGATGGCCGCCAGTGGAAATTTGTTGACCGCGCCAAACATCTCCTTGACCGCGATCAGCATGTTGGCGTTGGCCAGCTGGATGCCCAGAATGGCCGACAGGCCGATCGAGACGGCCACAGAGATCGACAGCGCAAAGCACAGCGCCATCGTGCCAATCATTGCGCCGGTCATTGGGCGGTCTCCAGTTCCATGCGGCGCGGGTCGATCAGGTTGCCGACGATGCCGGGGATGCAGAACAGGCCGCCGGCCGGTACCGCCAGATAGGCCCAGAACATCGACACCGACTCCAGCCCTGCCATGGTCTGCACGCTGGCGCGCCGGGCGTAGTCCCAGCCCCACCAGATCAGGATGGCGATGAGCGTGAGCGACGCCAGGCACACCACCCATTCGAGCACGCGGCGCAGGCGCGGCGGGCTCCAGCGGTAGAGCACGTCGACGCTGATCATCGCGCCCTGGCGGAACGCCATCGGGATGGCCAGAAAGATCATCCAGATCAGTGAGAAGCGGATCAGGACTTCAGTCCATTCGGCCGGACTTTCAAACACGAAGCGCATCAGGATCTGGAACATGCCCAGTGCGGACGCGATGGCCAGCATGGCGCAGGCGAGGGCCATTGCGATTCCCGAACTCCAGCGCTCGCAGGCTAGGAAGAGAGATTTCATTTTTCTGTACGAAAACGCCCGTGGGCCGGCGTGGCCCACGGGCGTGTTTCAAATCACCAATGCATTCACTGGAAGTTGCGGATGGCGTCGAGCTTGTCCTTGCCGAATTCTTTCTCGAACTGGGCATTGACCGGGGCGAGCACCTGCACGAACTTGGCCTTGTCCAGGTCGTCGATCACGGTCATGCCGCGCGCACGCAGCTCGGCCACGCCCTTGGTATCGTCCTCGTCCACGCGGGCGCGGTTGGCGCGCGTGCCCTCCTGTGCAGCCTCGGTGAAGATTTTCTTGTCCTCGGGCGAGAGCTTGTCGAACGTGGCCTTGTTCATCAGGAAGATGCAGGGCGAGTAGACATGGCCGGTCAGCGACAGGTGTTTCTGCACCTGGTCGAAGTTGGCCGAGATGATGACTGGCAGCGGGTTCTCCTGCCCGTCCACGGTGCCCTGCTGCAGTGCGGTGAACACCTCGGGGAAGGCCATCGGCGTGGTGATGATGCCAAAACCCTTGTACGCGGCGATGTGCACCGGGTTCTCCATGGTGCGCATCTTCAGGCCCTTCAGGTCGCCGGGCTCGCGCACGTCGCGCTTGCTGTTGGTCATGTGGCGGAAGCCGTTCTCGGCCCAGGCCAGGCCGACCATGCCCTTGGACTCGAACTTCTTGAGCAGATCCTGGCCGATGGGCCCGTCGAGTACCGCGCGCGCGTGCGTCTTGTCGCGAAACAGGAAGGGGACGTCCAGGATCTTGGTCTCGGGAACGAAGTTGGGAATGGGGCCGGTGGAGGTGAAGGTCAGCTCCTGGGTGCCCAGCTGCACCGCCTCGACCGATTCGCGCTCACCGCCCAGCGAGCCGTTGTAGAAGGTCTGGATCTTGTAGCGGCCGCCGCTGCGCTTTTCCACCTCCTTGGCAAAGGTGTCGATGGCGATGCCCTGGTGCGAGTTCTGCGCCACCGAGATGTTGATGCGCATCGTGGTCTGCGCCGCTGCGCCCCAGGTGATGCCCAGTGCCAGGCCCAGTCCGAGGGCGATTTTGCTCAGCTGCATGTAGTCTCCTTGTTAGCGAATGCTGCAAAAAAATTATCACGTTGCAACATGGCAGCCGGCATAGGGTTTGTGCCGGTTCGTGGGTATTTCCGTGCCAAAACATTGGGCGCACAAACGACAAAGCCCGTGGACTGCGCCACGGGCCCTGGATGGATGCATCGCCTACGCCCTGGGTGGATAAACCCTGCGTTTTGGTGGGTCACCAGCACCGGTAAGTGCTGCAGCTCCGCCAACTTGGTGCGCTCCGGTAAGAGCGCCTCGTTGGATGTAAGTATGCGCCAGCGGCCGCAGATGATTTTGCTGAATTTCTTTCAAAAATCCTGCTGAACAGAATATTTTTCTTTTAACGGCATTTGTGTTGAATAATTTACGGCATGGATAAGCTTGATCGAAAAATTCTCTCTGTCTTGCAGAAGAACGCGCGCGCCAGCCTGCAGGAGGTCGGCGCGGTCGTGGGCCTGAGCGCATCGCCCTGCTGGGGGCGCATCAAGAAAATGGAGGAGGCCGGCGTGATCGAGGGCTACACGGTGCGGCTGAACCCTTTGGCGCTGGGCCTGGGCGACACGGTGCTGGTCATGGTGACGCTGGACAGCCACAGCGACAACACGCTGGAAAAATTTGGCGAGGTGCTGGCCAGCATTCCCGAGGTGGTCGAGGCGCACCTGGTTTCGGGCGAGTACGACTATTTGCTGCGCGTCGTCGTCAAGGACACGCGCGACTACGAGCGGCTGTTGCGCGAGAAGCTGTACAAGATCCGCGGCATCCGCCACAGCCAGTCCAGCTTTGTGTTGCGTACGCTGAAGAAGGCCGACCTGCCGCTGGGGGTGTAGCGGAGACGGTTTTCAGTACGCCTCGGGCTTCACGCGCATTTCGTCGTAGGAGACGATGCGCGAGCCGCGCACCAGGCGGTAGCCCAGCCAGATCAGCAGGAACAGCGGCAGCCCGATGTAGGTGGCCACGACGCCGGTCCAGTCGATGTGCTCCTGCAAAAACGCCTGGTAGTTCTGGCCCAGCGTGATCGTCAGGCACAGCACGAAGGCGAACACCGGGCCGAACGGAAACGACCGGGTGCGGTAGGGCAGGTCGTTGATGTCCAGGCCCTGCGCCACATAGCCCTTGCGAAAGCGGTAGTGGCTGATGGCAATGCCCAGCCAGGCGATGAAGCCGGTCATGCCCGAGAGGTTGAGCAGCCAGATATAGACCGCCTGCGGGCTGAAGATATTGGTCAGAAAGCACAGCGCGGCCAGCGCCGTCGTGCCCAGCAGCGCCATGATGGGCACGCCGCGTGCGTTCACCCGGGCAAAAATGGCCGGCGCCATGCGCTGGCAGGCCAGCGTGTACAGCATGCGGGTGGATGCGTACATGCCCGAGTTGCCCGCCGACAGTACCGAGGTGAGCACCACCGCGTTCATCACCGCAGCGGCCGACAACAGGCCGGCGCGCTCGAACACCAGCGTGAACGGGCTCACCGCGATGTCGCCCACGTCGTTCTTCAAGAGCTGCGGGTCGGTGTAGGGAATGATTAGGCTGATGACCAGGATGGCGAAGACGTAGAACAGCAGGATGCGCCAGAACACTTGGCGCACCGCGCGCGGGATGTTTTTCGCCGGGTTCTCCGATTCGCCGGCGGCGATGCCGATCAGCTCGGTGCCCTGGAACGAGAAGCCGACGATCATCGCCACGCCGATCAGTGCCGAGAAGCCGCCGGCGAACGGCGCGTCGTCCAGACTCCACAGCTGCAGGTGGGCCCACAGTCCCTGGTGCTGCGCGTCGCCGCGCACGATGCCCAGAATCATCAGCACGCCGACGACGATGAAGATGATGACGGTGGTCACCTTGATCGCGGCGAACCAGTATTCCGCCTCGCCGAAGCCGCGCACCGAGATGGCGTTCAGCCCCACCATGATGGCGAGGAAGGCCGCACTCCACAGCACGCCGTCGACATCCGGGAACCAGTAGGCCATGACCAGTTGCGCGGCGACCAGGTCGACCGCAATGGTTACCGCCCAGTTGTACCAATAGTTCCAGCCCAGCGCGAAGCCGAAACCTTCGTCGACGTAGCGCGCGCCATAGGTGGCGAACGAGCCCGAGGTGGGCAGGTAGGCGGCCATCTCGCCCAGGCTGGTCATCAGGAAGTAGACCATCAGGCCGACGACCATGTAGGCCAGCACCGCGCCGCCCGGGCCGGCCTGCGAGATGGTGGCACCCGAGGCGACGAACAGGCCGGTGCCGATGGAGCCGCCGATGGCGATCATCGACAGATGGCGCGCCTTCAGCGTACGGCGCAGCTGCTGGCCGGACGGGGCGGGATGGTCACTCATGGGGGGAAAACTTTCAGTCGCAAAGACAGGACGGGTGCCGCGGCCCGCGGCGGCCGGCGAGGGAGGGGTGGGGCGGTCAGCCCAGCAGCAGCGCGTCGTCGGCGAGCTTTTCGCCGCGCACCTTCTCGAACATGTGCAGCAGATCGGGCACATCCATGCGCGCGCGCTCCTCGCCGGCCACGTCCAGAACCACCTGGCCCTGGTGCAGCATCACGGTGCGTTCCCCGACGTCCAGCGCCTGGCGCATGCTGTGCGTGACCATCATCGTGGTCAGCTGCGACTCGGCGACGATGCGCGCGGTGAGCTGCAGCACGAAGTCGGCAGTGCGCGGGTCGAGCGCCGCGGTGTGCTCGTCGAGCAGCAGGATGCGCGAGGGCTGCAGCGCCGCCATCAAGAGGCTGACGGCCTGGCGCTGGCCGCCCGAGAGCAGGCCGATGCGGTCCGTCAGGCGGCTCTCCAGCCCCAGGCCGAGCGTGGCCAGGCGTTCGCGCCAGCCCTCGCGCATCTGCGTCTTGACCGCGCGAGAGAGGTTGCGCAATGCGCCGCGGCGCTGGGCCAGCGCCATGTTCTCCTCGATGGTCAGGTCCTCGCAAGTGCCGGCCATCGGGTCCTGGAACACGCGCGCGACGCGCTCGGCGCGCTCCCACACGGGCTTGCGCGTCATGTCCACGCCATCGATCAGGATGGAGCCGCTGTCGACCATCTGGTCGCCCGAGACCGCGTTGAGCAGCGTGGACTTGCCCGCGCCGTTGGAGCCGATGACCGTGACGAACTGCCCGGCCGGGATGTGCAGCGACAGGCCGCGCAGCGCGCGCGTCTCGATCGGCGTGCCGGGGTTGAAGGTGAGTTGCAGGTCTTGTGCGCTCAGCATGGCGTGGCCTCGCTCCGGTTACAGGCTCTTGGGGGCATCGGGCAGGCTTTTGTGCTTGAGCTTGCGCTTGATCTGCGGAATGACCAGTGCCACCGTCACCAGCACCGCGGTGACCAGGTTCAGATCCTGGGCCTTCAGGCCGATGAAGTCGCTGTTGAGCGCCGCGGCGATGAAGAAGCGGTAGACGATGGCGCCGATGACCACGGCCAGCGTGGCGTAGACGACGCGGCGCGACGGCAGGATGCTCTCGCCGACGATGACCGCGGCCAGGCCAATCACGATGGTGCCGATGCCCATCGAGATGTCCGAGCCGCCCTGGGTCTGCACGAACAATGCGCCGGCCAGGCCGACGAGCGCGTTTGAGACGGCCATGCCCAGCAGCACCATGGCGCCGGTGTTGACGCCCTGGGCTCGGCACATGCGCGCGTTGGAGCCGGTGGCCCGAATCGCAAGGCCGCGCTCGGTGGCGAAGAACCAGTTCAGCGCCAGCGTGCAGGCAATGGTGAAGACCAGCACGATGACGGGGCGCATCACGTAGTCGGGCACGCCGTCGGGCTGCAGCTGGGTGAACAGCGTGGGGTCGTTGATCAGCGGAATGTTGGGCCCGCCCATGATGCGCAGGTTGACCGAGTACAGGCCGATCATCATCAGGATGGAGGCCAGCAGATCCATGATCTTCAGTCGCACGTTGAGCCAGCCGGTCACCAGGCCCGCGCCGGCGCCCGCGGCGGTAGCCGCCAGCGTGGCCAGCCAGGGGTTGGTGCCGCCGGCGATCAGCACCGCGCAGACGGCGCCGCCCAGCGGAAAGCTGCCGTCCACGGTGAGGTCGGGAAAACGCAGCAGGCGAAACGAGATGTAGACGCCCAGGGCGACCAGCGCGTAGATCAGGCCGATCTCGATGGCGCCGAGCAGGGAAAACAGGGACATGGGGCAGCAGACGATTGCTGTGGAACTGAAACACGCAAAAGCCCCGGCAAGGGGCTCAGGTGAGGGCCGGGGCGGCGTGCGCCAGCTCCGCGCGGGAGCTTGGCGCACACCGGCCGTGGGTTTACTTGACGACTTGCGCGGCCGAGTCGATCAGCGCTTGCGACAGCGTCACGCCCTGCTTTTCGGCGGCGCCGGGGTTGACGAACAGCTCGACCTTGGTGCTGGTCTCGGGCTTGATGTCGCCGGGCTTCTCGCCGTTCAGTATGCGCACCACGATGCGCCCGGTCTGCTCACCCAGGTCGCGGTAGTTGATGCCAAGCGCCGCGATGGCGCCGCGCTTGACGCTGTCGGTGTCCGAGGCGATCAGCGGCAACTTGGCGTCCTGGCCGACCTTGACCAGCGATTCGTAGGCCGAGACCACGTTGTTGTCGGTGTTGGTGTAGATCACGTCCACTTTGCCGATCAGGCTGCGAGCGGCGCTGCTGACGTCGACCGAGCGCGGCGCCGACGCCTCGACCAGCGTCATGCCCATCGTGGGCAGCAGCTCCTTGAGCTGCTTGACGACGACGACCGAGTTGGCCTCGCCCGGGTTGTAGACCATGCCCACGCGCTTTGCGTTGGGGACGACCTGCTTGACCAGTTCCATCTGCTTGTCCAGCGCCAGCAGGTCGGACACGCCGGTGACGTTGGTGTGCGACGGCTCCCAGTTGGCCACCAGCTTGGCGGCGACCGGGTCGGTCACGGCGGAGAAGACGACCGGGACGGTCTTGGTGGCGGCCACGACGGCCTGCGCCGACGGCGTGGCGATGGCGACGATGGCGTCGGGCTTGTCGCCGATGAACTTGCGCGCGATCTGCGCGGCCGTGCCGGTGTTGCCCTGGGCGCTCTGGTACTGCCACTTCAGGTTCTTGCCGGCCTCGAAGCCAGCTGCCTTGAGCGCGTCCTGCACGCCGTCGCGCACCGAGTCCAGCGCCGGGTGCTCGACGATGGCCGTGATGGCGACGGATTTCTCCTGCGCTGCAGCGGGCAGGGCGGCGGCCAGCGCCAGGCTCAGGGCGCCCATGGTCATCCAAGGCGAAAATTTCATCGGTCTCTCCTGTTGGTTGTCATCATTGGTCAATGGTGCGGCGCGTGAACGCGGCCCGCGCGAGTGTACGCGGGCCGCGCGAGCGTTACATGCCCGAGTAGTTCGGCCCGCCGCCGCCCTCGGGCGTGACCCAGACGATGTTCTGCGTCGGGTCCTTGATGTCGCAGGTCTTGCAGTGCACGCAGTTCTGCGCGTTGATCTGCAGGCGCTCCTGGCCGTCCTCGCCCTCGACGAACTCGTACACGCCCGCCGGGCAGTAGCGCGCCTCGGGGCCGGCGTACTTGGCCAGGTTGATCGTCACCGGCACCTTGGCGTCCTTGAGCGTCAGGTGCGACGGCTGGTTTTCCTCATGGTTGGTGTTGCTGATGAACACGCTGGAGAGGCGGTCGAAGGTGATCTTGCCGTCGGGCTTGGGGTAGACGATGGGCTTGCACTCGGCCGCGGGCTTGAGGTAGGCATGGTCGGGCTTGTCGCGGCGCAGCGTCCACGGAATGTGCCCGCGCAGCACGAACTGCTCCAGCCCATTCATCACGGTACCGGCGACCAGGCCGTGCTTGAACCAGTTCTTGAAGTTGCGATCCTTGTTGAGCTCGGTGTACAGCCAGCTGGCCTCGAACGCCTTGGGGAAGGCCGTGAGCTCGTCGTGCTGGCGCCCGGCGCCCAGTGCGTCGAAGATCGCCTCGGCGGCCATCTTGCCGGTCTTGATCGCCGAGTGGCTGCCCTTGATGCGGCTGACGTTGAGAAAACCCGCGTCGCAACCCACCAGCACGCCACCGGGGAAGATGGTCTTGGGCACCGCGTTCAGGCCGCCGGCGTTGATTGCGCGCGCGCCGTACTGCAGGCGCTTGGCGGTCAGCTCGCCCTTGGCGTTCTCGAAATACCAGCGCACGTTGGGATGGGTCTTCCAGCGCTGGAACTCCTCGAACGGGCTCAGGTAGGGGTTGGTGTAGTTCAGCCCGGTGACAAAACCCAGCGCGATCTTGTTGTCCGGCAGGTGGTAGATGAAGCCGCCGCCGTAGGTGGCGTTGTCCATGGGCCAGCCGGCGGTGTGCATGACGAAGCCGGGCGTGTGGCGGCTGGGGTCGATCTCCCACAGCTCCTTGATGCCGATACCGAAGCTGGCCGGGTCGCTGTCCTTGTCCAGCGCAAAGCGCGCGATCAGCTGCTTGCCCAGGTGGCCGCGCGCGCCCTCGGCGAACACGGTGTACTTGCCCAGCAACTCCATGCCGAGCTGGAAGTTATCAGTCGGCTGGCCATCCTTGCCAAGCCCCATGTTGCCGGTGGCCACGCCCTTGACCGCGCCGCTGTCGTCGTACAGCACTTCGGCGGCGGCAAAGCCGGGGAAGATCTCGACGCCCAGCGCCTCGGCCTGTTCGCCCAGCCACTTGGTCACATCGCCCAGGCGCACGATGTAGTTGCCGTGGTTGTTGGCAAACGGCGGCAGAAAGACGTTGGGCAGGCGCCAGCCCGAGCGCTCGCTCAGGAAGACGTAGCCGTCGTCGGTGACCGGCTGGTTCAGGGGCGCGCCCTTGGCCTTCCAGTCGGGGATCAGCTCGGTGAGCGCCTTGGGATCCATGATGGCGCCCGACAGGATGTGCGCGCCGGGCTCCGAGCCCTTTTCCAGCACCACGACGGAGACGTCCTGGCCTTTTTCCTCGGCCAGCTGTTTGATGCGGATGGCGGTGGCAAGGCCGGCCGGGCCGCCGCCGACGACGACGACGTCGTACTCCATCGATTCGCGGGGGCCGAACTGGGCAAGGATTTCTTCGTTGGTCATGGGTGTCTCATCGTCTGTGCGCAAATGCGGGGCATTGTCGGTGCAGCGGTGCCGGGCGGCTGTCCGCAGCGCGACCGACCGGAGCCGGTCAATTGTATGCGGCGCTGCAGCATGGATGCACTCGCACGGCTGGGGGTTGGCCCATCGGCTTTTTTGCGCTACGGCTGTACCGCGCCGCGCGCTGAGACCCGGAGCGGACTGACGATCTCAGTTTGCATCGTCCCAGAGCTGCACGCGCACCTGCTCCTGGCACCAGCGCAGCAGCGGCCCGTGCACCTGCGGGGCGGTGTCGTGCAGTTGGCCGTCGTGCGCCAGCGCGGCGTAGTCGGGGTACAGGCGGGCCCAGTACGGGTCGCCGCCCTCGGCCACGCCCTGGAAGCTGCCCTGATAGGCCGCCACCGCCTTGGCCTCGCCCTGGGTGAGCAGGGCCAGCGCCGTCCTCAAAGGCAGTGGCAATGGCTGGCTTTGGCCGTGGCGCCACAGCGCCAGCAGTGCGTCCAGCGCATTACGGGCCGCAGCAGCAGGCATGGGCGCGATGTGCAGGCACTGGCTGAGCCCGACGACGAGCGCGCCCGCCGTCTGCCCGCAGGCGGCGGCCACCAGGCTGCGCAGGTAATAGGGCAGCAGCCTGTCCGCGCGCGCACGCTGGTTCTTGCCGTCTTTCTCGCTCAGTTCGCGCGGATCCATGTCAAGCCACAGCGGCGCCGCTGCGGGATTCTGGGGAGCGTGCAGCAGCGTGGGCAGCCAGTCCTGCAGGCGCACGCCTGCGGCTTCGTAGTGCAGCAGCTGGCGCTCGCCCGGCTGGCTGTGGCTGCTGCGCGCCTGCTGCCAGTGCGTCAGGGCCGGTGCCAGCGTGGCCTGCAGCTGTGCCGCCTGCCGCTGGCCCACGCTGGCCAGCGGCAGGCGGCCGCTGCGCTGCAGGCGCTGCAGGTGCTGGCGCAGGCTGGCGGTGGTGAAGTCCTCGCCCGGTGGCTGGCCGTCCTGCGCGCTGGCGGCCAGCCAGTCGCTGCAGACCTGCTGCTGCAGCTCCTGCACGACCTCGAAGTTATCCAGGCCCTGCAGTGCAAACGGCTCGTTGTCTTCCTGCGTCTCGTCCTGCGCGTCGAGGAAGACCTGCAGGCGGTGCTGGAAGAAGGCGCGTGCCGGATGGCGCAGCCAGGCTTGCAGCCGGCGCAGTGTCAGCGGCGTCTGTGGGTCGGGAGCAAAGGCGGGCAGGGCGTCGACTGGTGTCGTCTGGGCAAGGTCGGCATCCCCGGTCTGCGCATGCGCGGCGCGCCACTCCTGCGCATGGGTGTGCAGGCCACCACCCTGTTCGAAGTAGGCGCGGCTGAAGGGCTGCAGCGGGTGGGCCGTCGTGCGCTCTGCCAGCAGGCTGTCCGGCGTGTCGCCCTGGCCGCGCCAGCCGGCGGCGAGGTAGTCGCGCAGCTGCGCCACCAGCACCGACGGCGGCTGCTCGCTGTTGTCCCGCGCCAGGCGGCCGGTCCAACTGACGTAGAGCGTGCGCCGCGCCGACAACAGAGCATCCAGCATCAGCTGGCGGTCGTCGTCGCGGCGGGCGCGGTCGCCGGGGCGGTATTGGCCGCGTTCCTGCATCAGGTCGAAGTCGCTGCGCTGGCTGCGCCGCGGGTAGTCGCCTTCGTTCATGCCGACCAGGCAGACGACCTCGAACGGAATGGCGCGCATCGGCATCAGCGTGCAGAAAGTCACGCCGCCGGCGCGAAAGCGTTGCGCCAGCGAGGGCTGGGCCAGCGCGTCCAGCCAGGCCGATTGCGCGACGGCCAGCGCAATGGGCTCGTCAAACCCCGCCTGCTCGCAGTCCTGCAGCCAGCGAAAGAGCGCGTCGCCCAGCAGTCCCAGCAGCGCGCGGTCGGTCTCGCTGCGCGCAAGCACCAGCTGCGCCAGCAGCGCGCGCAGGCGGTCGGCCCATTGCTGCGGCGTGGCCGGCTGCAGGCTTTGCTGCCACCAGCGCTGCAGCATGTCCAGCAGCGTAGCCAGCGCACCGGCCAGCTCGGCATCGAGCCCGCCAACCTCGTCGTAGGGCTCGATGCCCTGCCAGGCGGGCGACTGCTGCTGGCCCCGCGCGTCGGCTACGCCCTCGCCACCGCTGGCGTAGCCCAGCAGCATGCGGCGCAGACCGAAGCCGGCGCTGTTGGCGTCGCCGCAGGCGGCCAGGTCGAGCTGGGCGCGCTGGGCGCTGCCCAGGCCCCAGCGGATGCCGGCGCCGCTCATCCAGCGGGTGAGCAGCGGCAGGTCGGCCTCGTCCAGCCCCAGGCGTGCGGCCACGGCCGGCACCTGCAGCAGGTCGCACAGCTCGGACAGGTGCACGCGCTGGCTGGGCAGTCGTAGCAGCCATTGCAGCGCGGCCACCAGCGGGCTGGCGGCGCGCGCGCCCAGGTCGGCAATGTCGAACGGAATGTGGCGCGCATCCTGGCGCGGATATTGGCCGAACACCGCGCGGATCGACGCGGCCGCCTGCTGCACGTCGGGCAGCATGACGACGATGTCGCGCGGCTGCAGCGGCGCCTGGCCGGCGGCGGGCGGCGCGGCCAGCAGATCCAGCAGCTGGTCGTGCAGCACCTCCAGCTCGCGCACCAGGCTGTGCGCGCTGTGAAAGACGATGGAGCGGTCGCCTGCCGGCACGTGGTGGCCGGGCAGCAGGCTGCGCGGGTGCTCGGCCAGTGGCAGCAGGTCGCGGATGCTGCGCTGCACCTGCTCGAGCAGCAGGCCGTCGCTGGCGGGCGTGTCGTCGTACAGGTCGACGCGCGGCCAATCCAGCTCGGCGGCCGTCTGCAGCGTGGTATCGAAGGCGTCGAGCTGGCGGATGGTGTCGCGGCACTGGCGGCCCCAGGCGGACAGCAGCGGGTGGGCGTGCAGGTGCATGGCCTGTAGCGGCACGCCTGCCAGCGGCGCGCCGCCGCGGTCGGGGTGGCGCTGGCGCTGCTGGCGCAGCAGATCGCGCCCGTCGATGGCGTCGGCCCAGTGGTAGCGGCTGGGGTTGTGCACCGCCAGCACGATCTGGCTGTGCCCGGCCAGCGCCGCCAACAGCTGCAGCAGCGACAGCGGCATGTGGCTGAGCCCGAACACGACGACGCGCCGCGCCACTGGCTGCTGCGCCGGTGTGCCCGAGGCCAGGTGCTGCAGCGCCCGCGCATGCACCGCGGCGCGCGTGCCGGCGCGCTCGGCGGGGCTGAGTTCGGCCAGCAGCGCTTGCCACAGCGCGCACTGCCACTGCTGCTGCGCGGGCAGCGGCGCGTCGGGCTGGCCGGGCTGGGTCAGCACGGCCAGCCCCTGGGCCCAGGCGTCCAGCCAGTCGCCGCGGTAGATCTGGTACTGGTCGAACAGGTCGGCCAGGCGCCGCGCCAGCTGCAGGCGCCGCTCGGGCTCGTCGCCCTGCAGGTAGCGCTGCAGCGGCGCGTAGACGGGCTGACCCACGACCTGGGGCAGCAGTTGCATCAATCGCCACAGCAGCGCGGACTTGTCCAGCGCCGAATGGTGGGGCACGGCGCGCGGGCCCAGGACCTGGCGGTAGCTGGCCCAGGCAAAGCGCGCGGGCAGCTCCAGCCGCACGGCGGCGCACACGCCCTGATGCTGGGCCAGCTGCATCTTGAGCCACTCGGCCATGCCGTTGCTTTGCACCAGCACCACCTCGCTCTCCAGCGGCGCCAGCGGGTGGGCGGCCAGCCACGCGGCCATGGTGTCGGCCAGCGCGTCGGTGCGGTTGCTGTGCAGGGCGATCAGGCCCGGGGGGCAGTCAGGAATCACGGCAGGCGTTGGATGGTGGCAAAACCGCAACCATAGCGCGCCACGCGCCTCTGCCGAGCAAATTACGCCGCGGCTTGCAGCCCTTGCGCGAAATGGGCCTGGACGGCCCGCGCCGCCGCCTGGCCGTCGCGCGCGCGCAGCGCGGCCATGATGCTCGCGTGCTCGGCCAGCGAGTCGGCGATACGCCCCTGCTTGAACAGCGAGTGGTGGCGGTTGAGCTTCATGACCTTGCGCAGGTCGGCCACCAGCTGGTTGCGCCAGCGGTTGTCCGCCAGCTCCAGGATGCGCATGTGAAAGCGTTCGTTGAGGGCAAAAAAGCGCTCGCGCTCACCGGTCGCGCCGGCCAGTTCGTCGTGCAGCGCCTGCAGCTGCGCAAGCTCGGCGTCATTGGCCTGGCGCGCGACCACGGCGGCCGCGTCGCTCTCCAGCAGCGCCAGCAGGTGGTAGACGTCGCGCAAGTCCTTGTCGCTGACCTCGGTGACGTAGGCGCCGCGGCGCACCTTCATCGTCACCAGTCCCTCGGCCGCCAGCACCTTGAGCGCTTCGCGCAGCGGCGTGCGGCTGATGCCCAGCTCCTCGGCAATCTTCAGCTCGTCGATCCAGCTCCCCGGCTCCAGCTCGCGCTGGAAAATGCGCTGGCGCAGCTGCTCTGCAACCTGCACATACAGCGCCTTGGGAGTCAGGAGGGCTTGGGACATGGGGCAAATGTAGCGCAATTTTGAATTAATAATTACAGATCGGGTAAACTCCGATGGTTTGTGCGGCGCAGCACCTGTGCGTCGCATTTTTTGCCGCATTTTTGCCCAAGCGCTCCCAGCCATGAACCAATCTGCTCCTGAATTTCAGCCCGCCGACCTCCAGGCCTGGGCCAAGGCGGCGACCAAGTCCGCCCCCGGCGGCGACGTCGGCGCGCTCAACTGGGTGACGCCGGACGGCATCACGGTCAAGCCCCTGTATACCGCCGAGGACACGGCGGGCCTGCCCTATGCCAATACGCTGCCCGGGTTCGAGCCCTATCTGCGCGGCCCGCAGGCGACGATGTATGCGGTGCGCCCCTGGACGATTCGCCAGTACGCGGGCTTCTCGACCGCCGAGGAATCAAACGCCTTCTACCGCAAGGCGCTGGCCGCAGGCGGGCAGGGTGTGTCGGTGGCGTTCGACCTGGCCACGCACCGCGGCTACGACAGCGACCATCCGCGCGTGACCGGCGACGTGGGCAAGGCGGGCGTGGCGATCGACAGCGTCGAGGACATGAAGATCCTGTTCGACGGCATTCCACTGGACAAGGTGTCGGTGTCGATGACGATGAACGGCGCCGTGCTGCCGGTGCTGGCGGGCTATGTGGTGGCGGCGGAGGAGCAGGGCGTGTCGCAGGACAAGCTCTCGGGAACGATTCAGAACGACATTCTGAAAGAGTTCATGGTGCGCAACACCTATATCTACCCGCCCAAGCCGTCGATGCGCATCATCGGCGACATCATCGAGTACACGGCCAAGAACATGCCGAAGTTCAACTCGATCTCGATTTCTGGCTACCACATGCAGGAAGCCGGGGCCAACCAGGCGCTGGAGCTGGCCTTCACGCTGGCCGATGGCAAGGAATACGTGAAGACCGCGATCGCCAAGGGCATGGACGTGGACGAGTTCGCCGGCCGCCTGTCGTTCTTCTGGGCGATTGGCATGAATTTCTACCTGGAGATCGCCAAGATGCGCGCCGCCCGCCTGCTGTGGTGCCGCATCATGAAGGGCACGGGCGCCAAGAAGCCCAAGAGCCTGATGCTGCGCACGCACTGCCAGACCTCGGGCTGGTCATTGACCGAGCAAGATCCGTACAACAACGTGGTGCGCACCACCATCGAGGCCATGGCGGCCGTATTCGGCGGCACGCAAAGCCTGCATACCAACGCGCTCGACGAAGCGATTGCACTGCCGACGGAGTTTTCCGCCCGCATCGCGCGCAATACGCAGCTCATCATCCAGGAAGAGACGCACATCACCAACGTGATCGACCCCTGGGCCGGCAGCTACATGATGGAGAAGCTGACCCAGGACATGGCCGACGCCGCCTGGAAGATCATCGAGGAAGTCGAAGCCATGGGCGGCATGACGGCGGCAGTGGACAGCGGCTGGGCCAAGCTCAAGATCGAGGCCGCCGCCGCCGAGAAGCAGGCGCGCATCGACTCGGGGCGCGAGGTCATCGTCGGCGTGAACAAATACAAGCTGGCCAAGGAAGACCCGGTCGACATCCTGGAGGTGGACAACGTCAAGGTGCGCGAGAACCAGATTGCGCGCCTGAACGCGATCAAGCAGCAACGCGATGCCCAGGCCGTCGGCCAGGCACTGGCCGCGCTTGCCGCGGCCGCAGAGAGCGGACAGGGCAACCTGCTGGATCTGGCCATTCAGGCGGTTCGCCTGCGCGCCACGGTGGGCGAGGTCTCCGACGCACTGGAAAAATCCTTTGGACGGCACCGCGCCGATACGCAAATGGTCACTGGTGTGTACGCCACCGCCTACGACGGCGCCGAAGGCTGGGAGAAGCTCAAGGGCGAGATCGACGCCTTTGCCGAGCAGCAAGGTCGCCGCCCGCGCGTCATGATCGCCAAGCTGGGCCAGGACGGCCACGACCGCGGCGCCAAGGTGGTGTCCACCGCGTTTGCCGACCTGGGCTACGACGTGGACATCGGCCCGCTGTTCCAGACGCCCGAGGAGTGTGCTCGCCAGGCGATCGAGAACGACGTGCACGCGATTGGCGTCAGCACGCTTGCCGCCGGCCACAAGACGCTGGTGCCCGCAATCATCAATGCATTGAAGGAGCAGGGCGCGGACGACATCATCGTCTTCGTGGGCGGTGTGATTCCCGCGCAGGACTATGACTTTCTGTGGGACGCAGGCGTCAAGGGCATCTACGGCCCGGGTACGCCGATTCCGGCCAGCGCCAAGGACGTGCTCGAGCAAATCAAGAAAGCGATTGCCTGATTTCGCAATTTGAAATACAGTAATACGGTATTTCGAAGGAGCGCATCATGGCCGTATCCGTTCGCATGGATCCCTTGCTGGAAAAAGAGCTGGAGCAGGCTGCCCGGCGCCAGGGGGTGACCAAGTCGCAATTCATCATTGCCGCGGTGGAGCGTGCGCTGGGGCGCAAAGACCCGGCGCAGCTCTACCACCAGGTGATGGAGGAGGCGGTGCAATACCGCCTTGCGGATGGCGACGCGGGCGCGCCGCAGCCGCTCAGCACCAGCGAGCGCCTGCGCGGCAAGCTGCAGGAGCAACGCCAGGCCCACACGCGTGATTGGCTGGCCTACCAGGATGCCCGCAAGAAAGGCGTGGCCTGGGTGCCTGACGACGAGGACGCAGCGCCGTGAACGTGGCCTTGCTTGACACCGGCCCGCTGGTGGCGCTGTTCGATACCGAGGACATCGCGCACCCGCACTACCGCGCCTTGCTCGTGGGTCAGCCGTCAGGCTGGCATCTGACGACCACCTGGCCTTGCGTGGCGGAGGCGTCGCATTTTTTGCCCTCGGCGGCGCGCTGGAAAATGCTGCGCTGGGTGGAGCAAGGCGGCGTGAGCGTCTTTCCCTTCGATCCCGGTCACCTGGATGACATGCTGGTGCTGATGCACAAGTACACAGACAGCCGACGCACGCAGATGGACTTTGCCGACGCCACGCTGGTCTGGGCGGCGCAGGAGATGGGCGTCACGCAGATCTGGACCACCGACGTGCGCGACTTTTACCGCTACCGCCTGTCAGATGGCAGGGGCTTTGAAATTCTGTAATTCGGCATGACACCCCATTCCCTGCTCGACGCCATTCTTCGCGGCGCGCCCCCGGTGCGCCGCCGCGCCATGGCCAAGGCCATCACGCTGCTGGAATCCACCCGCGCCGATCACCGCGTCCAGGCCGATGCGCTGCTCACCGCGCTGCTGCCGTATACCGGCCGCGCGCTGCGCCTGGGCATCAGCGGCGTGCCCGGCGTGGGCAAGTCCACCTTCATCGAGGCGCTGGGCCTGCACCTGATCGGACAGGGCCTGAAGGTGGCGGTGCTGGCCATCGACCCCTCGTCCAGCGTCACCGGCGGCTCCATCCTGGGCGACAAGACGCGCATGGAGCAACTCTCGATGCAGGAGGCCGCCTACATCCGCCCCAGCCCCAGCGGCGGCACGCTGGGCGGGGTGGCCGAGAAGACGCGCGAAGCCATGCTGGTCTGCGAGGCCGCGGGCTACGACGTGGTCATCGTCGAGACTGTCGGCGTGGGCCAGAGCGAGACCGCGGTGCACGGCATGACCGACATGTTCTGCGTGCTGCAGCTGCCCAACGCGGGCGACGACCTGCAGGCCATCAAGAAGGGCGTGATGGAGCTCGCTGACCTGGTCGTGATCAACAAGGCCGACATCGACCCCAACGCCGCCACGCGCGCCCAGGCGCAGATCACCTCCAGCCTGCGCCTGCTGGGCTTTCACGGCAACCCGGAGCGCGATCCGCACGACGGCGAGCTGTGGAACCCCAAGGTGCTGCAGATCAGCGCGCTGCAGCACCAGGGCGTGGACGGCTTCTGGGCGGCAGTGTGCGACTACCGCCGGCTGCAAACCGCCAACGGGCGGCTGTCGCTGCGCCGCGAGCGCCAGGCGCTGGCCTGGATGTGGGAGCGCATCGACTTCGGCCTGAAACAGGCTTTTCGCGCGCACCCGCAGGTGCGGGCGCTGCTGCCGCAGCTGCAGGCCGACGTGGCGCAGGGCCGCATTGCAGCGTCGACCGCGGCGCGCCAGCTGCTGGCGGCGCAGGCCGGCGGCGCCCCCGCCGTTGCCCACGCAACCGAGACGGCCGCGCCGCAGCCGGCCCTTTGAATCACTGCCGCACCGCGGCAACGCAGACCTCCTGAATACCAACCGCATACCAACCAAGGACCAACCATGCAAAGCATCCTGGAACAACTGCAGCAAAAGCGTGAACTCGCCCGCCTGGGCGGCGGGCAGAAACGCATCGACGCGCAGCACAAGAAGGGCAAGCTCACCGCGCGCGAGCGCATCGAGCTGCTGCTCGATGAGGGCACGTTCGAAGAATGGGACATGTTCGTCGAGCACCGCTGCGCCGACTTCGGCATGCAGGACAACAAGATCCCGGGCGACGGCGTGGTGACCGGCTACGGCATGATCAACGGCCGCCTGGTGTTCGTCTTCAGCCAGGACTTCACCGTCTTCGGCGGCGCGCTGTCCGAGGCGCACGCCGAGAAGATCTGCAAGGTGATGGATCAGGCGATGAAGGTCGGCGCGCCGGTGATCGGCCTGAACGATTCGGGCGGCGCGCGCATCCAGGAGGGCGTGGCATCGCTGGGCGGCTACGCCGACGTGTTCCAGAAAAACGTGCTGGCCAGCGGCGTGGTGCCGCAGATCAGCATGATCATGGGCCCGTGCGCCGGCGGCGCGGTGTATTCGCCCGCGATGACCGACTTCATCTTCATGGTCAAGGACAGCAGCTACATGTTCGTCACCGGCCCCGAGGTGGTGAAGACCGTGACGCATGAGGAGGTGACGTCCGAGGAGCTGGGCGGCGCGCTCACGCACTCGACCAAGAGCGGCGTGGCCGACCTGGCGTTCGAGAACGACGTCGAGGCGTTGTTGATGCTGCGCCGCCTGTACAACTATCTGCCGTTGAACAACCGCGAAAAGCCGCCGGTGCGCCCCAGCATGGACCCGGCCGACCGCAAGGACATGAGCCTGGACACGCTGGTGCCGGCCAACGCCAACCTGCCCTACGACATGAAGGAGCTGATCCTCAAGACCGTGGACGATGGCGACTTCTTCGAGCTGCAGTCCGACTACGCCAAGAACATCGTGATCGGCTTTGCGCGCATGGAGGGGCAGACCGTGGGCATCGTCGCCAACCAGCCGCTGGTGCTGGCCGGCTGCCTCGATATCAAGAGCAGCATCAAGGCGGCGCGCTTCGTGCGCTTTTGCGATGCGTTCAACATCCCCATCATCACCTTCGTCGATGTGCCCGGCTTCATGCCCGGCACCGCGCAGGAGTATGGCGGCATCATCAAGCACGGCGCCAAGCTGCTGTTCGCCTACGCCGAGGCAACGGTGCCCAAGATCACGGTGATCACGCGCAAGGCCTATGGCGGCGCCTACGACGTGATGGCCTCCAAACACCTGCGCGGCGACGTGAACCTCGCCTGGCCCAACGCCGAGATCGCGGTGATGGGCGCCAAGGGCGCGGTGGAGATCATCTTCCGCGAGGACAAGAACGACCCGGTCAAGCTCGCGGCGCGCGAAGCGGAATACAAAGAGCGCTTTGCCAACCCCTTTGTCGCGGGCGCCCGCGGCTTCATCGACGACGTGATCCTGCCGCACGAGACCAGGAAGCGCATCTGCCGCTCGCTGGTCATGCTGCGCGAGAAGAAGCTGGAGAACCCGTGGCGCAAGCACGGCAACATTCCGCTGTGATTACCGCGTAACGCTTTGGAGAAAACAAAACCATGTTCATAAAAATTCTGATTGCCAATCGCGGTGAAAACGGCCGCATGGCGGACGTTTCAACAAATTGCCTGCCGCAGCCTGCGCAGCGGGCTGCTATACGCAACCACAACGCTTAAGGAGCCTGCGAATGTTTACCAAAATCCTGATCGCGAACCGGGGCGAGATTGCGTGTAGGGTAATTGCAACGGCCCAGAAAATGGGCATCAAGACCGTCGCGGTTTATTCCGATGCCGACAAGGATGCCCGCCACGTCAAGCTGGCCGACGAGGCGGTGCACATTGGCGCGCCGCCCAGCCGCGAGTCCTACCTGGTGGCCGACCGCATCATTGCCGCGGCCAAGCAGACGGGCGCGCAGGCCATCCACCCGGGCTACGGCTTTCTGTCGGAAAACGAGGCCTTTGCCAAACGCGTGGAGGAGGAAGGCCTTGCCTTCATCGGCCCCAAGCATTATTCGATTGCTGCGATGGGCGACAAGATCGCCTCCAAGAAGCTGGCCCAGGAGGCGGGCGTGAGCTGCATCCCCGGCTACAACGAAGCGATCGAAACGCCCGAGCACGCGGTCGAGATCGCCAAGGGCATTGGCTATCCCGTGATGATCAAGGCGTCGGCCGGCGGCGGGGGCAAGGGCCTGCGCGTGGCCTTCAACGACAAAGAGGCGCACGAGGGCTTTACCTCGTGCCGCAACGAGGCACGCAACAGCTTTGGCGACGACCGCGTGTTCATCGAGAAGTTCGTGCAGGAGCCGCGCCACATCGAGATCCAGGTGCTGGGCGACTCCTTCGGCAACGTGGTCTACCTGAACGAGCGCGAATGCTCGATCCAGCGCCGCCACCAGAAGGTGATCGAGGAGGCGCCGTCGCCCTTCATCAGCGACGCCACGCGCAAGGCCATGGGCGAGCAGGCGGTGCAGCTGGCCAAGGCGGTCAAGTACCAGAGCGCGGGCACGGTGGAGTTCGTCGTCGGCAAGGATCAGGATTTCTACTTCCTGGAAATGAACACCCGCCTGCAGGTCGAACACCCGGTGACCGAGTGCATCACCGGCCTGGACCTGGTCGAGCTGATGATCCGCGTGGCCGCAGGCCAGAAGCTGCCAATCGCCCAGCAGGACGTCAAGCGCGAGGGCTGGGCCATCGAGTGCCGCATCAACGCAGAAGACCCGTTTCGCAATTTCCTGCCGTCCACCGGCCGCCTGGTGCGCTTTGCGCCGCCGCCGCAGACCATGTTCCAGGCCGAGCCCGAGAAGAAGTACGGCGTGCGTGTGGACACCGGCGTGTACGAGGGCGGCGAGATCCCGATGTTCTATGACTCGATGATCGCCAAGCTCATCGTGCATGGCGTGGATCGCAACGACGCGATTACCAAGATGCGCGCCGCGCTCAACGGCTTTGCGATCCGCGGCATCAGCAGCAGTATTCCGTTCCAGGCGGCGCTGCTGGCGCACCCGGACTTCGTCAACGGCAACTTCAACACCGGCTTCATCGCCGAGCACTATTCCCACGGCTTCGTCGCCGAGGACGTGCCGCACGAAGACCCCGACTTCCTCATCGCGCTGGCCGCCTACATGCACCGCCGCTACCGCGCGCGCGCCACGGGCATCAGCGGCCAGCTGTCCGGCCACGAGGTGCAGGTGGGCGAGGAATTCGTCGTCGTGTCGCTGGGCCATGAGGGCCGCCACCAGTACTACCCGCTGTCGGTGACTGACTTCGAGAGCGACTCGGGCTCGAGCATCGTGCATTTGAACGGCAAGGATTACCGCATCAGCAGCACCGCCCACCTGGGCAGCATCCGCATCCAGGGAGCGTGCAACGGCCAGGGCTTTACCGCGCAGATCGAGCGCGGCCTGCCCAAGAACCCGCTGGCGCTGCGCGTCATGCACAACGGCACGCAGGTCGATACGCTGGTGCTCACACCGCGGCGCGCCGAACTGTTCAAGCTCATGCCCTACAAGGCGCCGCCAGATATGTCCAAGTTCCTGCTCTCGCCCATGCCCGGCCTGCTGGTCGACGTGGCGGTTCAGCCGGGGCAGAAGGTGCAGGCAGGCGAGAAGCTGGCCGTGATCGAGGCAATGAAGATGGAGAACATCCTCTTTGCCGCGCAGGATGGCGTGGTCGGCAAGATTGCCGCGGGCAAGGGCGATTCGCTGGCCGTCGACGAGGTCATTCTCGAATTCGAATGAAACACCGTCGCGCGCGGGGCACGAATCCGCTGGCGCGCGGCTTCAACGGAGCAAAACATGACCCGTCCTTTCAAGGTGCTGGGCATCCAGCAGATCGCCATTGGCGGCACCGACAAGTCGCGCATGAAACGCCTGTGGGTGGACATGCTGGGCCTGACGCAGACCGGCCAGTTCACCAGCGAGCGCGAGAACGTCGACGAAGACATCCTGGCCATGGGCAGCGGCGTGCACAAGGTGGAGGTCGACATCATGCAACCGCTGGACATCGACAAAAAACCCGCGGTGCACACCACGCCGCTCAACCACATCGGCCTGTGGATCGACGACCTGCCGCGCGCGGTTGAATGGCTCACCGCACAGGGCGTGCGCTTTGCTCCGGGCGGCATCCGCGCGGGCGCAGCCGGCTACGACATCTGCTTTCTGCACCCCAAGGCCAACGATCAGTTCCCGATCGCGGGCGAGGGCGTGCTGATCGAACTGGTACAGGCTCCGCCCGAGGTGATTGCCGCGCTGGGCTGACCACTGCACCATCCCACGAAAACCCCGGCTGTCTTCAGCCGGGGTTTTTTGTTGGCCGCTTGCACTGCGCCATGGGGCGCTGGTCAGGGCAATAGCCCTACTGGTATCGACGCGGGTAAACGCGACTATCCTGACCGCTGACCGACAGAAACAGAGGCACTGTCATGAGCAAGAAAATCCCCGCGGATCATGTCCGCATCAAGCGCGCATACGAAGCGCCCGAACCTGGCGATGGTGTGCGCATCCTGATCGACCGCCTGTGGCCGCGCGGCGTCAAGAAAGAGGCTCTGGCACTCGACGACTGGAACAAGGACTTGTCTCCCAGCACCGAGCTGCGCCAGTGGTTCGGCCACGACCCGGCGCTCTGGGACGGGTTCCGTACCCGCTATACCCAGGAGTTGCGAACGCACGCTGCGGCCCTGGCAGCCTTGCAAAACAGGGCGCAGCACGAGGTCATCACGCTGGTGTATTCCGCGCACGATGAGGCGCACAACAACGCGGTGCTGGTGCGCGAACTGCTGCTCGATCCGCGCGGGCTGGAGGCGGCGCTGGGCTGAGCCGAGTGGTCGCATTCAGCGTTCCGTCGAAATGTTTATTACTTTCAGAAAGGGATATCAATGGCACAACGCATCAATTACCCGCAGGTCTCGCCGGGTGCATTCAAGGCCATGCTTGGCTTGGAGCAGTATGTGCGCGGCTGCGGCCTGGAGCATTCGCTGCTGGAGCTGGTCAAGACGCGTGTCTCGCAGATCAACGGCTGCGCCTACTGCCTGGATATGCACACCAAGGACGCGCGTGCTGCCGGCGAGACCGAGCAGCGCCTGTACGTGCTGCCAGCCTGGCGCGAAACCAGTTTCTACACGCCGCGCGAGCGCGCCGCGCTGGCCTGGGCCGAGGCGGTGACGCAACTGGGGCCGCACGGCGTGCCCGACGAGGTCTATGACGAGGTACGCCAGCAGTTCGACGAGAAATCGCTGGTCGACCTGACACTGGCGGTGATCGGCATCAACGGCTGGAACAGGTTTGCCATTCCATTCCGATCCGAGGCAGGTCACTACCAGCCGCCCACCCACAAGGCGTGACACCACGAGGAGCGTGACCATGGATCACCCGATGTTTCCGGCCAGCAGCGCCGACATTGCGCGCAAGCGCCGCGAGCTGGCACCCAAGCAGCTGGAGGCGTTTCGCGCCTTCAGCGCCGCCGTGTTTGCCGATGGCGCCTTGCCGATCAAGACCAAGCAGCTGATCGCGGTCGCCGTGGCGCATGTCACACAGTGCCCTTATTGCATTCACGGCCATACCGAGGGTGCGCTGAAAGCTGGTGCCAGCGAGGCCGAGATCATGGAGGCGATCTGGGTGGCTGCGGAGATGCGCGCCGGCGGCGCCTATGCGCACTCGGCGCTGGCCATTGACACCATGGCTGCGCACAAGCCGCCGACGACCAAGGTTTGATGGATGTGCCTGCGGGGTAGCGCGGACTGGATGGCGGCAACCGCAGCTGCGGCTGTCTTCAACGCAGATCAGGCAGCCGCGCGGTCGTCGTGACCATGTCGCCGGCCGCGACGCGGCGTGCGCCGTTGAAGCGGCGTTTCCAGTAGGCCTTGTCCATGTCTTCCACGCGCACCTTGGCACCGGTGCGCGGCGCGTGGATGAACTTCCCGTCACCCAGGTACACACCCACGTGGCTGAACGCGCGGCGCATGGTGTTGAAGAAAACCAGATCGCCCGGTTGCAGGTCTTGCTTGTCGATTTTTTCGGTGACGGCTGCCTGATCCTTGGCGCGATGGGGCAGCGACAGGCCTTGCACCTTTTCGTACAGCACCTTGACCAGGCCGCTGCAATCGAGCCCCGTATCCGCATTTGCACCGCCGCGCCGATAGGGTACGCCGACGAAGCCCATGGCCGTTGCAATCACCTCCGACGTGCGGTCGACCACCGTCTCGCTCATCTCCTGCAGTTTGACCGCATGGCCCGCTGCCAGCGCATGATCCGGCGCGGTGAACAGGGTTTGCGTGGAGTCCATGTCGCCATCAAGCGGGGCTGCGATGGCCTGGGTGCAAAACAGGGCTGTGATACAGAGCAGGCGGCGAAAAGCGGGCATAGCACGCGAGGGTAACACAGCCGGCGTGAATGCCCGCCAAAAACGAGGATTGCGGGGCTTTGACCCAGTGCCCGGCGAGCTGGGCTGTACGCGGCAGCGGGGCTGCGACAATCTTGGGCCATGGAAATTTTCAAGAAATGAGGCGATATGTTGCTCGATGCGTCCCAATCCCAACTCGTTCTGGTTGATTACCAGCAACGCCTGATGCCCGTAATCCATGAGGGCGACGCGGTGCTGGCCAATGCCCGGCGCCTGGCGCAGCTGGCGCAGCGGCTGCAATTGCCCGTCTGGGGCACCGAGCAAAACCCCTCGCGCCTGGGTGCCAACGACGCGGTGGTGCGCGAGCTCTGCCAGCGCACGCTGGCAAAAATGCATTTCAGCGCGGTTGAAGAAGGACTGGGCGAGTGGCTGCGCCCCCCGGCCAAGGCGCCAGCGGGCAATGCACGCAGCCTGCCGCGCCATTTGCAGAAGGGCCGCGCCGAGGCCGTGCAGGAGCGCCCCAGCATCGTGATCGGCGGCTGCGAAGCCCATGTCTGCCTGCTGCAGACGGCGCTCGATCTGCTGGAAGACGAATTCGAGGTTTGGGTGGTGACCGACGCTTGCGGCTCGCGCACCGAGCGCAACCGCGACGCGGCCTTCGACCGGCTGGCCGGCGCCGGCGCCGAGCTGGTGACCACCGAGATGGTTGCCTTCGAGTGGCTGCGCAGCTGCGAGCATCCGGCATTCAAGGACATGCTGGCACTGGTGAAATGAGCCGAAGGCCGGGTTGGCGCCCCGGGCGTGCGCGCCGTATCGTGGTGCGTTGCCTGGCTACGGCGTGGGTCATGTCAGCGTCTTGCAAGCCAATTCCGTAATTATGAATTTCGGCGCTCCGACAGCGGGGCAGCTGCATTTGTGACAGGAGAGAACCATGGCCGAGTCCGCCGATTACGAATCCTTTTACCGTCGCTCCATCGACCAGCGTGACGACTTCTGGGCCGAGCAGGCGCAGCTGATCGAGTGGCAGACCCCGCCGCAGCGCATCTGCGACTACGACAACCCGCCGTTTGCCAAGTGGTTCGTCGGCGGCACCACCAACCTGTGCCACAACGCGGTTGATCGCCACCTGCGCGAGCGCGCCGAACAGAACGCGCTGATCGCGCTCTCCAGCGAGACCGATACCGAGCAGGTCTACAGCTTCGCCCAACTGCACCAGGAGGTACAGCGCATGGCGGCAGTGCTGCAGGCGCTGGGGGTCAAGCAGGGCGACCGCGTGCTGATCTACATGCCGATGATTGCCGAGGCGGCCTTTGCGATGCTGGCGTGCGCGCGCATCGGCGCCATCCATTCGGTGGTGTTCGGCGGGTTTGCTTCTTCGTCGCTGGCCACGCGCATCGAAGACGCCGAGCCTGTGGCCATCGTCAGCGCCGACGCGGGCTCGCGCGGCGGCAAGGGCGTGCCCTACAAGCCGCTGCTCGACGAAGCGCTGGAGCTGTCCAAGTACAAGCCGGCGGCCGTGCTGATGGTCGACCGCGGCCTGGCGCCCATGGCGATGCGCGAAGGACGCGACCACGACTGGGCCACGCTGCGCGCGCGCCACATGGACGCGCAAGTGCCTTGCGTGTGGGTGGACTCCACCCATCCCAGCTACACGCTGTACACCAGCGGCACCACCGGCAAGCCCAAGGGCGTGCAGCGCGACACCGGCGGCTACGCCGTGGCGCTGGCCGCCAGCATGAAGCACATCTTCCAGGCGCAGGCGGGCCAGACCTACTTCTCGACCAGCGACATCGGCTGGGTCGTGGGTCACAGCTACATCATCTACGGGCCGCTGCTGGCGGGCATGGCCACCGTGATGTACGAGGGCCTGCCGACCCGCCCCGACGCCGGCGTGTGGTGGAGCATCGTGGCCAAGTACCAGGTCACGCACATGTTCTCGGCACCGACCGCGGTGCGCGTGCTCAAGAAGCAGGATCCGGCCTACCTGAAAAAATACGACATCAGCTGCCTCAAGACCCTATGGCTGGCCGGCGAACCGCTGGACGAGCCGACTGCGCAGTGGATCAGCGATGCGCTGCAAATTCCCATCGTCGACAACTATTGGCAGACCGAGACCGGCTGGCCCATCCTGACGCTGTGCAACGGCGTGCAGCAGCAGCCCTCGCGCTTTGGCAGTCCGGGCAAGGCCGTCTATGGCTTTGACGTGCGCCTGATCGACGAGAGCACCGGCCAGGAGCTGACCGAGCCCAACCAGAAGGGCGTGGTCGCCATCGAAGGGCCGCTGCCCCCGGGCTGCCTGCAGACGGTGTGGCGCGATGACGAGCGCTTCGTCGACACCTACTGGAAGAGCATTCCGGGGCGTCTCATCTACAGCACCTTTGACTGGGGCATCCGCGACGCCGACGGCTACTACTTCATCCTGGGCCGCACCGACGACGTGATCAACGTCGCCGGCCACCGTCTGGGCACGCGCGAGATCGAGGAATGCATTGCCGGCCACAGCAGCGTGGCCGAGGTTGCGGTCGTCGGCGTGGCCGACGCGGTCAAGGGCCAGGTGGCGATGGCCTTCGCCGTCGTGCGCGACGCCACGGCAGTGCAGGACGAAGCCGGCCGCAAGCAGCTGGAGGCCGAAATCATGAAGCGGGTGGACGGCCAGATGGGCGCGGTCGCGCGCCCGGCGCGCATCCACTTCGTCGCGCTGCTGCCCAAGACGCGCAGCGGCAAGCTGCTGCGCCGCGCGCTGCAGGCCGTGGCCGAGCGGCGCGACCCGGGCGACCTGACCACCATCGAAGATCCGGGCGCGCTGCTGGCCATCAGGGACATGCTGGGCTGAGCGGCTGCAGACTCCGCGGATCGGGCCGGCGTTCAGCCGGCCTTTTTTCCTCGCCGCGGCTGCGCAGGCAGGGCGTGCCAGGCCCGCAGCACCGCATAGGCGCGCCAGGGGCGCCACGCCTGGGCGCGCTCCAGCGCCGCGCGCGCCGGGGCTTTCTCGCCGCGCAGGCCCAGCGCGTTGTGCAAGGCCACGTCGCCGGCCACGAAGGCGTCGCTGCAGCGCAGCGCGCGCATTGCGATGTACTGCGCCGTCCAGTCGCCAATGCCGGGCAGCGCGCGCAGTGCCTGCACCGTGGCCGGCATGTCCGCGCCCGGCTGCAGGTCGATCTGTCCCTCTGACACCGCGCGCGCCAGCGCGGTAATGGCCGCCTGCCGCTGGCGCACGATGCCCAGCTGCCCGAGCGCGTCGCCCGAAGCGTGGGCCAGCACCTCGGGTGAGGGAAACAGGCGGTTCAGCGCGGGCCAGGGCGTTTCCAGCGGCGCGCCAAAGCGCTCTGCCAGCCGCTGCGCCAGCGTGCGTGCCGCAGCCACCGTGACCTGCTGGCCCAGGATGGCGCGCACCGCCAGCGCAAAGCCCTGCAGCGCGCCCGGCACGCGCAGGCCGTCGCCGTGCGGAAAGTCGGCATGCAGCACGCGGGCGATGGGCGCCGGATCGGTGTCCAGATCCAGCAGATGGCGCACGCGCCGCACCACCTCGTCGCGGCAGGGCGCCAGCGCCTCGTCCAGGGTCAGCAGGGCCTGCTGGCGTTCGCCGTCCAGCTGCACCTGCAACCAGCCGCGGTGGCCGCCAGTGCCAGGCAGCTCCAGCGTGCTGCGGTACAGCGCCTGGCCTTCGGTGCACTGCACCTGCTCGACGCCATCGATCTGGCGCTGGGCCAGAAAGGCCAGCAGGGCCAGGTGGTCGTAGGGCGATTTCCAGGGCAGGGCGATGAGGGGCATGGCGTGCGGCTGTGCAGTGCAGGGCGGGGCAGGGCGGGCAAGCGCCGATTGTGTCGCGCCGTCCCGCCGCAGCGTGGTCGTGGCGGCTTCTACAATTGCCGTTGATCGAGTTTCACAAGGATATTGCGTGCAAGTCACCGCCAGCCTGTTCAAGGCCTACGACATCCGCGGCGTGGTTCCCGCCGCGCTCAATGAGGCATTTGCGCTGGGCCTGGGCCGCGCCTTCGGCATGGCGGCGCGGGCAGCGGGCGAGCGCACGGTGGCCGTCGGCCGCGACGGCCGCCTGTCGGGGCCGGCGCTGTCGGCTGCGCTGATCCAGGGATTGGTCGACGTAGGCATCGAGGTGATCGACGTGGGTCTGGTCACCACGCCCATGCTGTACTTTGCCGCCTGCACGCTTGCTACCTCCGGCATCCAGGTCACGGGCAGCCACAACCCCAAGGACTACAACGGCTTCAAGATGGTGCTGGCCGGCCGCGCCATCTATGGTGACGAGATCCAGCGGCTGCGCAGCGCCATGGAGGGCGATGACTGGCAGCTGCAGGCTGGCGGCAGCGTGCGCGGCGCCGATATGCTGCCCGCCTACACCGCGCGTATCGTCGGCGACGTGAAGCTGGCGCGGCCGATGAAGATCGTCGTCGACTGCGGCAACGGCGTGGCCGGCGCGTCGGCGCCGGGCATCTTCCGCGCGCTGGGCTGCGAGGTGGTCGAGCTGTTCTCCGAGGTCGACGGCAACTTTCCCAACCACCACCCCGACCCCAGCAAGCCCGAGAACCTGCGCGATGTGATGGACGTGCTCGCGCGCACCGACGCCGAGCTTGGCCTGGCCTTCGACGGCGACGGCGACCGCCTGGGCATCGTCACCAAGGACGGGCAGAACATCTTCCCTGATCGCCAGATGGTGCTGTTCGCGCGCGACGTGCTCTCGCGCGCGCCGGGCGGCACCATCGTGTTCGACGTCAAGTGCAGCCAGCGCCTGGCGCCCGAGATTACCGCCGCCGGCGGGCAGCCGATGATGTTCAAAACCGGCCACTCGTTGATCAAGGCCAGGATGAAAGAGGTCGATTCGCCACTCGGCGGCGAGATGAGCGGCCACATCTTCTTCAAGGAGCGCTGGTACGGCTTTGACGACGGCACCTACGCGGGCTGCCGCCTGCTGGAGATTCTGAGCCGCCATGCCGACGCCAGCGCCGTGCTCAACGCACTGCCCACCAGCTGCAGCACGCCCGAGCTGAACGTGGCCTGCGAGGAGGGCGAGCCCCACCGCCTGAGCGCGCAGCTGCAGCAGATGGCCGGCGAGGTGTTTGCCGCGCCCGCGCAGGTCAGCACGATCGACGGCCTGCGCGTGGACTGGCCGGACGGCTTTGGCCTGATTCGCGCCAGCAACACCACGCCGGTGCTGGTGCTGCGCTTTGAGGGCCACAGCCCCGAAGCACTGGAGCGCATCCGCGGGCAGATGCTGGGGCTGCTCGAACGCGTCAAGCCCGGCGCGCAGCTGGGAGCGGCTGCGCATTGACCCCGCTGCAGCGGCTGGCGCTGGCGCTGTACGGCCTGACCACCTGGCTGGCCCAGCCGTTGCTGCGCCGCAAACTGCGCCGCCGTGCGCGCCAGGAGGCCGGCTACGCGCAGGCCGTGGGCGAGCGCTTTGGCCGCTATGGCAGCGGCGGGCCGGCGCAGCCGGGTGCGCTCCTCTGGATTCATGCGGTATCGCTGGGCGAAACACGCGCCGCCGCGCTGCTGCTGCGCGAGCTGCGCGCGCTGCAGCCCGGTCTGCGGCTGCTGCTCACCCACGGCACGGCCACGGGGCGCGCCGAGGGCGCCAAGTTGCTGCAGCCGGGCGACGTACAAGTCTGGTTGCCCTGGGACACGCCGGGCGCGGTGCGCCGCTTCGTGCAGCGCTTTCGCCCAGCCATCGGCATCCTGATGGAGACCGAGATCTGGCCCAACCTGGCCGCATGCTGCCGCGCCGAAGGCGTGCCGCTGGTGCTGGCCAATGCGCGCCTCAATGAGAAATCGCGCCGCGGCGCGCAGCGCCTGGCCTGGCTGTCGCGCCCGGCCTATGCCGGCCTGCGCGCAGTGTGGGCACAGACCGAGGCCGACGCGCAGCGCCTGCGCGAGGTGGGCGCACGCGATGTGCAGGTGCTGGGAAACGTGAAGTTCGACGTTCATCCCGACCCCGAGCAACTGGCCCGCGGCCATGCCTGGCGCGCTGCTGCGGCGCGCCCCGTCGTGCTGCTGGCCAGCAGCCGCGAAGGCGAGGAGGCGCTGTGGCTGGACGCTGTCGGCCGCCTGGCCGACGCAGACCGGCGCAGCGTGCAATGGCTGATCGTGCCGCGCCACCCGCAGCGCTTTGACGCAGTCGAGCAGTTGCTGCGCGCAGCGGGCCTCGGCGTGGCGCGCCGCAGCCAGTGGCCGCAGCAGGGCGACGCGCCACCGGCGGGCGACGTCTGGCTGGGCGACTCGATGGGCGAGATGGCGCTGTACTACGGTCTGGCGCAGGTGGCGCTGCTGGGCGGCAGCTTCGAGCGGCTCGGCGGGCAGAACCTGATCGAGGCGGCCGCCTGCGGCTGCCCCGTGGTGATGGGGCCGCACACCTTCAACTTCGCCCAGGCGGCCAAGCTTGCTGCGGCCGCCGGCGCGGCGCTTCCGGTGGCTGACATGGCACAGGCCGTGGCGCAGGCCCTTGCCCTGGCGCACGACGCGCCCGCCTGGCGCCAGTGTGTGCAGCAGTGCCAGGCGTTTGCCGGCGCACACCGCGGTGCGGCGCGGGCCATGGCGCAGGCGGCATTGGCGCTGCTGGCACGCCCGTGATGGCCTGGTGCTGAGCATGCCGGGCGGAATGTGCCGGCATTTCCAGCGCGACGCCGGATTTCTCGCCAAGGCAGCCGCGATCCCCGAGAATGCCGGTTGGCATGGTTTTGCAACACCTTGTTGCCATGAATGGATGTTTTGATGATGGATTCCCATTACCTCACGCCCTTGTTCTCCCCCAGCTCGATCATCGTGCTCAGCGGCGCCCAGGATGCATCTGGCGCGCCAGACGCACCGGATGCACCAGGTGCGCCTGACGCGCGCACGCCCCAGGCCAGGCAGCTGCTGGAGGCGCTGCGCGCCCAACGCTTCTCCGGCACGCTGCAGTTCATGGACGTGCACAGCACCAGCGGCACGCTGGCCGACCTGGCGCAGACGCGCGCCGACCTGGCCATCATCGCGCTGCCCCATGGCGAGGTGGCCGCGGCGCTGGAGCTGGCCGGGCGCATCAACTGCCGCTGTGCGCTGGTGCTCTCCAGCGGCGTCGATGCAGCGCAGGCGCGCCAGTGGCACAAGATTGCGCGGAGCGAGGGCGTGCACCTGATGGGGCCGAACACGCTGGGGTTGCAGCGTCCCTCGCTGCAACTCAATGCCAGCGCCGCCGGGCCACTGGCGCGCGACGGCTCGCTGGCGCTGGTGTGCCAGTCGGGCGCGCTGACCACCTCCATCCTGGACTGGGCCAGCAACAACGCCGTTGGCTTCTCCAGCGTGGTGTCGCTGGGCCCGCATTCGGGGCTGGGGCTGAGCGACGCGCTGGACTACCTGGCGCACGACGCGCGCACGCACAGCATCGTCGTCTACATGGAAGGCATCTACAACGCGCGGCGCTTCATGAGCGCGCTGCGCTCGGCCGCCTACGCCAAGCCGGTGGTCATCCTCAAGTCCGGGCGCAAGCCCGCGGGCAACGCCGCGGCGCTCACGCACAGCGGCGCCATCGTCGGCAGCGACGAGGTGTTCGACGCCGCGCTGCGCCGTGCCGGCGCGGTGCGCGTGCGCTCTTTCGTCGAACTGTTCTCGGCCGCCAAGTGCCTGGCCTCGCGCTACCGCCCGGTGGGCCGGCGCCTGGGCATCGTCACCAATGGCGGCGGCCCCGGCGTGCTGGCGGCCGACTGGGCCAACGAGATCGGCCTCAAGCTCGGACGGCTGTCGGCCGACGCGATCAAGGAACTCTCGCCCCAGCTGTCGCCGCTATCGATGCTGGCCGATCTGATCGACATCTCCGAGGAGGCCGGGCCCGAGCAATACCGCGCGGCGCTGCAGGCGGCGCTGCGCGAGCGCGAGATCGACGGACTGCTGGTCATTTACTCGCCCAAGTCCCATGTGGACGCGGCGGCCGTCGCCCAGGTCGTGGCCGACGTGAAGAAGCAGGCGGGCAAGCCCGTGCTGACCTGCTGGATGGGCGACTCCAGCGTGTTGCCGGCGCGCGCCATCCTGGGCGACGCGCAGATTCCGACCTTCCGCACGCCCGAGGCGGCCGTCGGCGCGTTCGGCAACATCGCCAGCTACCACCAGAACCAGCAGCTGCTGCAGCAGACGCCGCCGCCGCTGTCGTCGCTGGCCAAGCTCGACATCGAGGGCGCGCGCCTGGTCATCGAGAGCGTGCTGGCCGAACGGCGCACCGCGCTCACCGAGATGGAGTCCAAGACGCTGCTGGCGGCGTTTCACATTCCGGTGACCAAGACGCTGCTGGCGCGCACCAGCCACGAGGCGATGATGATTGCCACGCAACTGGGCTTTCCGGTGGCGCTCAAGATCGACTCGCCCGACATAGCGCACAAGTCCGACGTCGACGGCGTGGTGCTCAACGTGCACAACGGCGCGGCGGTGCGCGACATCTATACCGACCTGGTGCAGCGCGTGGCACGCCAGCGCCCGCAGGCGCGCATCAACGGCGTGACGGTGCAGAAGATGGCGCGTGCGCGCCGCGGGCGCGAGATCTGCGTGGGCGTGGTGACCGACGACCCGTTCGGCCCGGTCATCACCTTTGGCGCCGGCGGCACGATGATCGAGCTGATCGACGACCGCGCCATGGAGCTGCCGCCGCTCAACCAGTTTCTGGCCAGGCGCCTGATCGACCGCTCGCGCGTGGCCGAGACGCTGGCCGAATGGCGCGGCGCGGGCGCGGTCGACCTGCAGCAGCTCGAACACATTCTGCTGCGCGTCTCCGAGATGGTGTGCGCGCTGCCCCAGCTGCGCGAGATGGACATCAACCCCATCATCGTCGACGAGCAGGGCGCGGTGGCCGTGGACGCTCGCATCATCGTGAGCGACGCCGCCGCGGCAAACGGCAGTAGCGCTGGCGGCAAGGCGGTGGCTGTATCGGGCAGCTATAGCCATCTGGCGATCATGCCGTACCCCGAGCGCTACGAGCAGGTCTGGCCGCTGCGCGGCGGCGGCGAATACCTGGTGCGTCCGCTGCGCCCGGACGACGCGCAGATGATCCAGCGCCTGGT
Organism: Comamonas faecalis; assembly: GCF_039538025.1. Classification (NCBI taxonomy): domain Bacteria; kingdom Pseudomonadati; phylum Pseudomonadota; class Betaproteobacteria; order Burkholderiales; family Comamonadaceae; genus Comamonas; species Comamonas faecalis. Next base: position 7,435 of record NZ_BAABBP010000010.1, on the reverse strand, counting down.
CAAGGGACTGTCGCCCGAGAGCAGGTACTTCCGCTTCGTCTCGCAGCTGGCCGAGCTGCCGCCGTCAATGCTGGCGCGCTTCACTCTGATCGACTACGACCGCGAGATGGCGCTGGCCGCGGTGCACCGCGAGCCGGTGGTCGACGATGCGGGCGAGAGCAGCTACAAGGAACGCATCATCGGCGTGTCGCGCTACGTGACCAACCCCGACCACGTCAGCTGCGAGTTTGCACTGCTGGTGGCCGACGACTACGCCGGCCGCGGGCTGGGGTCGCGCCTGATGCTCAGCATCATGGACGTGGCGCGTGAGCGCGGCCTGGCGGAAATCCAGGGCCTGGTGCTGGCCAACAACCCCAACATGCTCAAGCTGATGCGCCGGCTGGGCTTTGAGGTGCGCCCCTTCGATGACGACCCGGAGTTCCGGCTGGTGGTGCATCAGCTGTAATTCCATTTCTATATCGATCGAGTATGCGAAGGTGAAGCGCAGACAGTGCTGTAGCACGACAAGCGAAGCCGACAAAGTAATCGGTTGATATGGAAATGGAATAAACCCGTCACCTCGGCGAAAGTCGGGATCCATGGAGCCCAGGATTGCGGCCCCGGATCAGGGCTCAATAGCGCGCAATACCGGGGTCGTATTCCCGCGACCAGGCGTCGATGCCGCCGGTGATGTTGGCCACCCGCGCAAAACCCTGACGAGCCAGGAATAGCGCCACCTGCATGCTGCGCGCGCCATGGTGGCACAGGCAGGCGACGGGGCGCGTGGGGTCGAGCTCGGCTAGGCGCGCCACCAGCATGCCCATGGGAATGGCGGCCAGTTCGAACGGCTGCGCCGCCAGGCTGGCCAGCTGCAGCTCCCACGGCTCGCGCACGTCCAGCACCAGCGGGCGCAGGTGCGCATGCGCGCTCAGCCAGTCGGCCAGCGCTTCGGGTTGGATTTGTTCGACCAGGGCTGCTCTTTCGATGGAAGAGGTGTCTGCGCGCGTCAGAATTTGAACGCCGAAGGCTCGGGGAAGTGGCGCAGGCGGGCGGTGACCACGTCCCAGGGGCGGGTGGTCTCGAACTGGTTGCCGCTGCGGCGCACGAAGGTGGCATACATCATCGGCAGCTGGCCGGTGATGGCGCCCAGGCGCCCGCCGTCGGCCAGCAGATCCAGCAGGCGCTGGGGTACTTCATTGACCGAGCCGCTGAGCATGATGACGTCGAACGGCCCGTCGGGAATGGGGTCGAGCGCGCCGTCGGCCTGGCGCACCTGTACGTTGTCGATGCCGGCGCTGCGCAGGTTCTCGCGGGCGAACTCGGCCAGGTCGGCATCGATCTCCAGCGTCACCACCTGCGCGCCGCTGCGCGCCAGCAGCGCGGCCATGAAGCCCGAGCCCGCGCCGATCTCCAGAATGCGGTCGGTGGGGCGGATCTGCAGGTCTTGCAGCATGCGCGCCTCCACGCGCGGCGCCAGCATGATCTGGCCCAGCTGCTGGGCCAGGTCGGCGTCGCGGTGCAGCGGGATTTCCATGTCGGTGAATGCCAGCGCCTGGTGGCTGGGCGGCACGAACTGCTCGCGCGGCATCTGGGCCAGCAGCTCCAGCACCCGTGCGTCCGAGACGTTCCACGGACGGATCTGTTGCTCGACCATGTTGTAGCGGGCCTGGGCAATGGGGTCGGTGGTGTCGGCGGACGTGTTCAGTGGCATGTTCATGCAAAACTCCAGAAACGAGAGGCAGCGATTCGGACAAACCGGCTATTTTAGGCGCTCTGCAACCCGACCCGGCGGGCGGTGGGCGAGCCCGGTGTCCGCCAAGGCGCAAAGCTTGCGCTGGCGCAGCGCCCGGCGCTCTGAAGGCAGAAGCCCGCCGCACCCCCGGTGAAGCCGCGCATGCCTATCATCGGATGCATCCGTTCGTGAGGAAAGCCACCATGCCCCATCTGCAAAGCATCACCCTGGCTGGAGGGTGTTTCTGGTGTACCGAAGCCGTGTTCACCCGCCTGCGCGGCGTAACCGAGGTAGTAAGCGGCTACGCCAATGGCCAGCTCGACCACCCCAGCTACGAGCAGGTCTGCAGCGGCAAGACCGGCCACGCCGAGGTGGTGCGCGTTACCTTCGACCCCGACCAGCTGCCGTTGGCGGATCTGCTGAGCGTGTTTTTTGCGACGCACGATCCGACGCAGCTCAACCGCCAGGGCAACGACGTGGGAACGCAATACCGTAGCGGCATTTACTACACCGACCCGGAGCACGGCGCGCTGGCGCGCACGATGATCGAAGCGCTCGGGCGCGACAAGGTCTATGCCGGGCCCATCGTCACCGAGGTGCAGCCCCTGACCAGTTTCTGGCCGGCCGAGGACTACCACGGCGAATACTTTGCCCGCAACCCGGCGCAGGGCTATTGCACCTACGTCGTCGCGCCCAAGGTCGAGAAAATGCGCAAGGCGTTCGCGTCGTACCTCAAGCCCGGCGCGTGAAAGCTGCGCTATGCTTTCGGGCTTCTTGCGCCTGACCCGAATTTGCGCTCCATGACCACTGCGTCCATGTCCAAGCACCTGCAGCGCTTGCGCCGCCTGGCGCTGGGCTGGCTGCTGCTGGCGCTGTTGCTGTCGCCCGTGCTCGGGCGCATGCACCAGGTCTTGCATGGCATGGGCAGCGCACCGACGGGCCTGGTCGACGTCGCAGGGCAGGGCGGCGTGGCCAACCATGCTCCGGGCCTGCTGCATACGCTGTTTGCGGGTCACAGCCACGGCGACTGCCAGGTACTGGACCAACAGACGCTGGGCGGCGCCTTGCTCGCCCAGGCGCTGCCGCTCGTACAGGCCGCGCCGCGGGCCATGCCGGAGGGCGTGCCCGCCGCAGCGCCCGCCACGCGGCGGCTTGCCTCCTTCCATGCCCGTGCTCCGCCCCTGGGTGGCTGATTCCATTTTTAAATCAAACGGTTACTTTGTCGGCTTCGCTTGCCGTGCTACAGCACTGTCTGCGCTGCGCCTTCGCGTACCCGATTGATTGAAAAATGGAATGAGACGCCTTTGACCGCGTGACGCCGTGGAGGCGCCTTGCCGTGCTGTTGCCCGGCCATCGACACCTCGCTTAGCCACCAGGTTGATGGTCAGGCCTCCCGGAGCCGCTGCATCGCGCCAGCGCTCCTCGAAATTCCTTATCCGATAGCCACCAGCGCTTGCCAGGCAAGGGCTGGAGTGCTTGCCTGCATTCACACGCCCTGCGCGCAGCGCGCCCGTGCGCGCGCCGCAGGCGTGCACCCAATGGATCCGCATTCTCATGACGACGACTCTTTTCCCCGTTTCTTCCCGCGTCCCCACCGTCCGCCATCCGCTGGCGTGTGCAGCGCTGCTGGCGCTGGCATCGGCCGCGTCGGCCGACGAGCCGCGCCCCAGCATCGCCACGCTGCCGCAGGTCACCGTGTCCTCCAGCGGCCTGCAATTGGGCGCGGGCGACATGACCGTTCCGGTGACCGTGCTCGAAGGCGATGACCTGGTGCGTCGCCGCGAGGCCACCCTGGGCGAAACGCTGGACAGCGAGCCCGGCATCGCCAGCAGCCACTTCGGCGCCGGTGCCAGCCGCCCCATCATCCGCGGCATGGACGGCCCGCGCGTCAAGGTGCTCTCCGACGGCGCCGAACTGCACGACGCCTCCGCCGTCAGCCCCGACCACGCAGTGGTCTCCGAGCCGCTGCTTGCCACGCAGATCGAAGTGCTGCGCGGACCGTCCGCCCTGGTGTACGGCGACGGCGCAGTGGGCGGCGTGGTCAACGTGCTCGACGGTAAGGTGCCGACGGCCGTTCCGGAAAAAGGCTACGAGGGCAGCGCCGAACTGCGCGCCGGCAGCGGCGCGCGCGCAGGGGCGGGCGCCTTCGCGCTGACCGGCGGCGCGGGCCACCTCGCCGTGCACGTGGAGGTCGCGGCGCGCGACGCCGGCGACTACCGCGCCGGCAAAGGCTGGGCGCCCGAGGGCGATGCCCGCCGCAAAGTAGCGGGCAGCTTCAACCGCACCGACACCGGCAGCCTGGGTCTGTCGTGGGTGGGCGACAACGGCTACCTGGGCGCTGCCTACACGCGCCAGACCGCCAACTACGGCCTGCCGGGCCACGACCACGGCTTCGAGGGCTGCCACACCCATGGCGACCACCTGCACTGCGGCGCGCACGGCCACGATCACGACGATGACGACGAGCATGACCACGCGCACGGCGACGTGCCCGCGGTCGATCTGCGCAGCGAGCGCCTGGACGTCCGGAGCGAGCTGCGCAACCCGTTCGCGGGCTTCTCGACCCTGCGCCTGCGCGCGGGCGTGACGGACTATGTGCATGACGAGGTGGAGGACGGCGCCATCGCCACCACCTTCAGGAACAAGGCCTACGACGCGCGCATGGAGCTGCAGCACGAGCCGCTGGCAGGCTTGAAGGGCATGGTCGGGCTGCAGGCGGCCCGGCGCAAGTTCAGCGCGCAGGGCGAGGAAGCCTACGTGGAGCCCACGGTCACGCGGCGCACCGGGCTGTTCCTGCTGGAGGAGTACCGCATGGGCGACTGGCGCTTCGAGGCCGCGCTGCGCCACGACCGCCAGACCGCCCGGGCGCAGGTCAGCGGCATCGAGCGCAGCCACCACGGCACGTCCGCCTCGCTGGGCGCCGTGTGGCGCTTCACGCCCGGCTACCAGTTTGGTGCGTCGCTCACCCGCGCCAGCCGCGCTCCGTCGGCCGAGGAGCTGTACGCGCGCGGACTGCACATGGCCACCAGCACGTATGAGCGCGGCGATGCCGACCTGCGCTCAGAGACCGCGCGCAACATCGACCTGGGCCTGAAGAAGACCAGCGGCAGCACCACCTTCAGCGTCAGCGTCTTCCACAACCGCGTGCGCAATTACATCTACGGCCGCACGCTCGACGAGCACGACGGCCTGCAACTGCTGCAGTACGGCCAGGCCGGCGCCAGCTTCACCGGCGCCGAAGGCCAGGTGCGCCAGCGTCTGAACCGGCACCTGGGCGCCACGCTGTTTGGCGATGTGGTACGCGCGCGGCTGGACGGCGGCGGCCGGCTGCCGCGCATCGCGCCCGCCCGCGCCGGCCTGCGCCTTGACGCAGCGTGGAATGCCTGGGACGGCCAGATCGAATGGGTGCAGGTGGCGCGCCAGCGGCGCGTGGCCGCGTTCGAGACGGCCACGCCAGGCTACGGCATGCTCAACCTGGGCCTGGCCTACAACAGCCGGTTTGCGGGCGGCATGCCCTGGCAGCTGTACCTGAAGGCCAACAATCTCACCGACCGGCTGGCATATGCACACACCAGCTTCATCAAGAACGCGGCGCCGCTGATGGGGCGAAACGTCACGGTCGGGGTCAGGGCGACGTTCTGACGCGGGCAGTCCCAGCCGCGGCCGCAGCCGGGGTGCGGTCAGGGCGCCAGCCGTTCGCGCACCCAGGCGTCGCCGTCCAGGCGGTAGCGCAGGCGGTCGTGCAGGCGGCTCTTGCGCCCCTGCCAGAACTCCCAGCGGTCGGGCTGCAGGCAGAAGCCACCCCAGTGCGGCGGGCGCGGCGGCTTGAGCAGGAACTGCGCACCGTATTTGGCGGCGTTGGCCACCAGCACGCTGCGCCCGGCAATCACCTGGCTTTGCGGGCTGGCCCAGGCGCCGATGCGCGAATCGAGCGGGCGGCTGTTGAAGTACTGGTCGCTTTGCTCGGCGCCGATCTTCTCCACACGCCCCTCGATGCGCACCACGCGCTCCAGCTCTATCCAGTGAAACTGCAGAGCGGCAAACGGGTTGCCCGCCAGCTCGCGGCCCTTGCGGCTGTCGTAGTTGGTGAAGAAGACGATGCCGTCGGCGTCATAGCCCTTGATCAGCACGATGCGCGTGCTCGGGCGCAAGTCGCTGCCCACGGTGGCCAGAGTCATCGCGTTGGGCTCGGGCACCTGGGCCGACAGCGCCTCCTTGAACCATTGGTCGAACTGCAGCAGCGGGTCGCCGTGGGAGGCCTGCTCGCTCAGCTCGGCGCGCTCGTAGCTGGTGCGCAAGTCGGCAATCGCGGTGGGCACGGGGGTGGTGGTCATGGTTGGCTGTTTTCCTTGTTGGTGGGGCGTGTTGCGGCAATCACGCGCTGCAGCGCACGGTCGTGGATACCGATGCGCTCAAGTTCGGCGTGCGTCGCCTCGGCGTAGTCGCGCGTGCTGCCGTAAATGCCGTTGGCCTGGCCGAAAATGCGGCGCAGGTCGTCGTCGCGCAGCACGCCGGTATGGCTGGGGCTGCTGCGCGACAGCGTGAACGCCAGCGCCTGCACGCTGCCCTGGGCGGTCTGGCAGGCCAGCCAGCGCGGGTCATAGACGGGCAGCGGCATCTCGCGCTGCCACAGCTGCTGCAGCACATCGTCGGCCTGGGCGCGCTCGATGCGGTAGGCCATGCCGCGGCAGCTGCCGCCGGGTAGCATCGCAAATACCAGGCCCGGACAGTCGGGCGTGCCGCGGTTGACGCGGCTCCACATCTTCAGCGCCCGGTGCCAGCCGTGCACCGTCGCCGGGCGGCGCTCCGCGTAGGCAAAGCCGGGACGCCAGATCAGCGACGCATAGCCAAACACCCACAGGTCGCCGCGCTGGCGCCGCCAGTGCGCCAGCTGGTGTTCCAGCGTACGGTGGGGCGGAAGGGGCGTGGTTGGAGGGTGCAAGAGGGAGGCTGAGGCCATCGGTTGCATGGCAAGTATTTACAATGCTCAGGTTTTATCCAACAGCCATTATTCACGGAGTTTTTCGCCATGTCCCTGAACCGTTCCGACGACGACAGCCAGGAGCGCTTTGCCCTCGGGTTTCTTTTTGCCCTGATTGCCCTGGTGGTCTCGACCGTCGTCGGCGTCGTCGTCTACCAGCGCGGCATCGCCCATGCTCCGGCCGAACAGGCAGGTTTTGCCGCAGCCGGTGCGGCGGACGCGGTTCAGCTGCTGGAGCTGGCCGCCGACGAGTCGCGCGTGGTTGTTGAAGACGGCGTGGTCAAGTTCTACTTCGCCACCGGCAAGGCCGACCTTGCGCAGGGCGGAAACGAAGCGCTGGCCGCCATCGTCGAAGGTGTGCAGGCCGGTGGATCGGCCCAGGTGTCGGGCTTTCACGACGCAACCGGCGACGCCGCGCGCAACGAAGAATTGGCCAAGCAGCGTGCCATCGCCGTGCGCGACGCGCTGGTCGCACTTGGCGTAGCCGAAGACCGCGTCGTGCTGCAAAAGCCCGAACAGACGCTGGCCGACGGAAGCAACGCCGAAGCGCGCCGCGTCGAGGTGCTGCTGCTGCCTTGATGGTTGCGGCTGGTTCATTGAAAAACCCGCCTTGGCGCAATGCCGATCAGTTAAGCCAGGGCGAGGCTGAATTGGTCTAAAAAGGGAGCGTGTTAACCACGTTCCCTTTTTTGCTTTGAGCCTGCTGCAGATCACCCTGAACGAGACGTTGGAGGCACTGCCCG
>NZ_BAABBP010000009.1:0-137730 GCF_039538025.1 Comamonas faecalis | reverse complement strand
TTCAAATCCTCGGAGAAATTTGCAAGAAAACAGGTACTGGCAAAACCATACCTTGCAAATCGTGTACCCATCAATCCGAAGAATCACCAGTCAGATCAACGGCTTGTGAGTTGTTCAGGGCGGACTAATGAGTGAAACAGCCACACTCAAAACTGCTGTTGAAACATGCATGATGGACGGCGTTGAACTTGAGGATTGCGAATCCTCCTGGACCGCCAGCAATTTGATTGGAGACGTAATGGGTGAAGACGGCAAGCTTCAAGAGGGCCTGACTGTTGCCTATAATCTTACGGATGCTACCGCCACAATCACTGCCACCTTTGGAGAAAATGCAGCCGCACCTCTCCGCGCAGAAAACAAGGATACTCTTGCGTGGGTGCGTAACGCCAATGGTTCTTGGGCCTGCAGCACCAGCATTGACGCCAAATTCCGCCCTGCTGGTTGTAAAGAAGATTTGACAGAACCGGACACTAACCCCGACGCGCCCGTCGAACCTTGAGATTAATATTTCCGCAGTCTAATAAAAGGCGTCTTGGGGCGCCTTTTATTTTTGTCTCATGAAATGCACTTCAGCTTTCGACATTTATTTTACGCACTATTGATTGCGGCTATTTTTAGCTCTTGGCTCGCCTGGGAAACCGACCGCAATATGGCTCGCCGCTGGGTTTACCCCGTCATCGGCCATCTGTCCGCCTGGTCCACCCGCTGCGACGCCCAGGCGCCACGCTGGCTGCGCACGCTGGCGCAAGACATGGCAGTGCGGCACGACGCACCGGCCAACCAACTGGCCTTCGTCACCGCGGACGGCAAGGCCTCCGCCTGCGTCAACGGCTGGCAGGACCAGCCCTTTGTCAGCCCGCGCGTGGCGCAGGACACGCCGATGCGGCTGGCCAGCCTGAGCAAGATCGTCAGCTTCATGGGCATGGCGGCACCGCAGGCCGCGCAGCCGGACGGCTGGCTGGACACGCCGCTGGTCCAGGTGCTGGGGTTGAGCGGGCCGTATGCCGACGCGCGCGTAGCGGACATCCGCGTTCGCCAACTGCTCAACCATTCAGCTGGGTTCGACCGGCTCAAGAGCGTTGATCCGATGACCAAGATGGATCACCGGCCCTGGTGCCCCTATGACGTGGCGCAGCTGTCAAAAACCCGGCTGGACTACGCCCCCGGCGCGCGCTTTGCCTACCACAATCTGGATTTTTGCCTGGCAGCGGTGGCCTATGAAAAGCATTACGGCCGCAGCCTGTGGACGGCGCTGGAGCAAGGCTTGCATCTGGAAAGCTACGGACTGGACTGGCTGGAGCGGCGTGACACGTCCGTCCAATACAACTTCATGCATGAGAATTTTTACGGCCCCGATTTCGTGCAGCACCTGGACTGGCACGCCGTGCGTGCGCCGATGGGGCTGACCGGCAGCGCGGCAGGGCTGGCGCGCTTCATCCAGGACCACCGCCCGCTGCTGACCCTGGCCCAGGGCCAGCGCGACGACGCCGTGCCCTGCGACGCGCGGCGCAAGGGCAGCTGCTACGACGGCTTTCTGAACCGCGTAGAGGTGGACGGCCAGCCGCTGTGGCTGCAGGGCGGCTATCTGTACGGCATGGCGGCGCTGTTTGCGCTGGACGAGGCGGGCAATTTCATCGTCTGGCTGGGCGCGGGCGAGGGGCGGCCGCTGTCGGCGGCACAGGAGCGGATTCAGCGGGCGCTGCTGGCGGCGCGGTAAAGGCGCTGGCTGAAAATCCATCGCGGCGAGGGCGCCGCCGGCCCCGCCTCAAACCACCGCCATCGCCAGCCAGCGTGCGCCAGATGCGCTCGTTCATGGTGCTGCGCAGCGTGCTGTCGACCACCGAGCTGCCGCTGGCGGTGTAGCGCCACCACGGGGCCCTGGACCCCGGCCTTCGCCGGGGTGACGGGTTTTCTTTTGGGATGACGGGTTTTGTTTTGGAGAGGGTGCGATGCCGGCCGCTTCAAGGGAGCGCCGGCATCTTGCCGGCATAGTGTGCGGGCCAGTGCCGTCTGCATGTGCGCTCGACGCGCGGCAGCCCGTCATCGCGGTGAGGGCGCCGCTCCCACAACGAGGTGTTTCGTGGAAGCGGCGCCCTCGCCACGATTAAGGCCGGCACACATCCATCGGCCCGGGGCGGGCCTCCTACACGCAAGCCAGCGCGACGCGGTAGTCGGCGTCGCGGCGGATGGCACGGATTCGCATGGGTTGACCCGTCAGGCCAAAAGCTCAGGCACGTCGGCATAGACGTCGCGCAGGCTGAGCGCGGCGTCCACGCAGTCCAGCGCCAGCTGGTCGTCCAGCGAAAACAGGCGCTGGTGCTGCCAGCGGCCGTCGGCGCCGCGCTGGTACAGGTCGGCCTGCACGCGGTCTTGGCGCAGCAGCAGGTAGCTGCGCAGGTCGGGCAAGAGGCGGTAGGCCAGAAGTTTTTCGCGGGTGTCGATTTGTTCGGTGCTGGGCGACAGGACTTCGACCAGCATGCAGGGGTTGCTGCGGAAATACGGCGACGCTCGATCAGCCGGGTTGCAGGCGAGTACCAGATCGGGGTAGTAAAACCAGGTTTCGCCTTCGTGCTCTATGCGCACCTTCATGTCGGCGATGAACAGCTGGCAGCCTTTGCGCCGGGCGTGGGGCAGCAGCAGCGCATGCAGCGACCCTGCAATCAGGCCATGCCGGTCACTGGCCCCGCCCATGGCGACGATCTCGCCGGCCAGGTATTCGTGGCGAATGTCGGTGCGCTGCTCGTCTTCAAGGTATTGGGCGACGCTCAGGGGGGTGTGGGCTTGGGCTGTGGCGGTCATTGGGTTTCCTTGCGCAAGGGCCGAGATGCCTCCATGGTAGTCGCTCAGAACGTGTTTACGATCTCGCGCAAAAGGCGGGCGAATGTGGCGCCGCCCCCATCCCAGCCTTCCCCCAGAGGGGGAAGGAGGAAATACCAGGTCAGACACCGAGGCAGACGCCAATATCGCGCGCGGCGGTGACGAGTTCGTGATCCAGCGGCACGGTGCGCTGGACATTGGCCACCTGGCGGATGGGCACGCTGGCGATGCGCCCATGCCGCAGCGTGACCATGTGACCAAAGCGCCGCTCAAGTACCAGCTGCGCCGCGTGGTGGCCATAGCGGGTGGCCAGCACGCGGTCGAACGGCGTGGGGTCGCCGCCGCGCTGCACGTGACCCAGCACGGTGGCGCGCACCTCGCTGTCCAGCAGGGGCTGCAGCTGCTGGCGCAGCACGTGGGCCACGCCGCCCAGGCGCACCGGGTCGGGGCTGCCCGCCACGTGTTCGCGCACGGTCTGCTGGCCGCCGCGCGGCTTGGCGCCCTCGCCCATGCAGATGATGGTGTAGCGCTGGCGCTGCTCGCGCGCGCGGCAGTGGGCGGCAATGGCGGCCAGGTCGTAGTCGATCTCGGGCAGCAGGATGACGTCGGCCGCGCCGGCAATACCGGCCTCCAGCGCCAGCCAGCCGGCATGGCGGCCCATGGTCTCGACGATCATCACGCGGTGGTGGCTGCTGCCGGTGCTCTCGATGCGGTGCAGCGCGTCGGTGGCGGTGGCAACGGCGGTGTCAAAGCCAAAGCTGCGCTCGCAGTGGGCAATGTCGTTGTCGATGGTCTTGGGCACGCCCACCACCTCCAGGCCGGTGGCGCCCGCCAGGCCGCTGGCCAGGCTCATGGTGCCGTCGCCGCCGATGGCGACGATGACCTGCAGCCCCAGCGCGCGCACGTGGCCGGCCACGCGCTCGGTGGTGGCGGCGTCGCGCAGCGGGTTGGCGCTGTTGCTGGTGCCCAGCATGGTGCCGCCGACGTGCAGGATGCCCGAGACGTCCTCCCAGCGCAGCCGGCGCACGCGCGGCTCGCTCTCCATCAGGCCTTCGAAGCCGTCGGCAATGCCCCAGACCTCGCAGCGGCCGTGGTGGATCAGCGACTTGGTGACCGCGCGGATGACGGCGTTGAGCCCCGGGCAGTCGCCGCCGCCGGTCAACAGCCCCACGCGCAGCGTCATGGCAGCAGCTCCAGCGCCTGCAGGTAGGCGGGGTGCAGCATCAGCTCGTCCCAGGCCAGCGGCAGGGTTTGCGGCAGCAGCGCGCAGCGGCGCGCCTCGCCGTCGGCGCTGGGCTGCCAGCGGCCCTCGTCCTGCGCCTGCTGCAGGCCGGCTATCAGCGCGTCGACGGCGTGGCCGCCGTCCAGGCTCTGGTTGCACAGCAGCACCAGGTCGCAGCCGGCGGCCAGCGCGTGCACCGCGGCCGTGCTGTAGCTGACCAGTTCGCCGTCGATGCGGCGCGCGCCCTCCATGCTCAGGTCGTCGCTGAAGATGGCGCCCTGAAAGCCCAGCCGGGTGCGCAGAATGTCTTGCAGCCATTTGGCCGAGAAGCCCGCCGGGCGGCTGTCCACGCGCGGGTAGATGACGTGGGCGGGCATGACGCTGGTGACGACGTTGTTCAGCCAGGCATAGGGCGCGGCGTCGTCCTGCAGGATGGCCTTGAGGCTGCGCCGATCCACCGGCACCTCGGTGTGCGAGTCGGCGGCGACGAAGCCGTGGCCCGGAAAGTGCTTGCCGCAGTTGGCCATGCCGGCCTGCAGCAGCCCCTGCATCAGCGCGCGCGCCAGCAGCGCGACGACGCGCGGGTCGCCGCCAAAGGCGCGCTCGCCAATCACGCTGCTGCGCGAGGCGCCGCCGTCGCCGGCCCAGTCCAGGTCGAGCACCGGGGTGAAGGAGAAGTCCACGCCGCAGGCGCGCAGCTCGGCGCCCAGCACGTAGCCGGCCGCCGTGGCCGCCTGCATGGCGCGCAGCGCACCGCTGCCCTCACCCGCCTTGCCGTCCTGCAGCCACAGCTGGCCCAGCGCGCGCATGGGCGGCAGCTGGGTGAAGCCGTCGCTCCTGAAGCGCTGCACGCGCCCGCCTTCGTGGTCGACGCAGATGAGCAGGTCTTCACGCACCTGCTTGATGTCGGCGGTCAGCTGCAGCAGCTGCGCGCGGTTGTGCCAGTTGCGGGCAAACAGGATGACGCCGCCCACCAGGGGATGCGCCAGGCGCTGGCGGTCGGTGTCGGTGAGCCGGGTGCCGGCGACGTCGATGATCAGGGGGGAGTGCTCAATCATGTCGATTCGGTGAAGGGGGAAAGAGGGACGCGCGTCAGTCGCGCTCGACCACGCAAAAGCTGGCCGCGTAGTCGCTCTCGTCGGTCACGGAGAGGTGGACGCTCAGGCCGCGCTCCTCGCACCAGTCTTTGAGCGCGCCGTGCAGCACGATGGCGGGCTGGCCACTGGGCAGGTTGACCACTTCGCAGCTGCGCCAGGTCATGGGCATGCGCATTCCCAGGCCGATGGCCTTGGAGAATGCCTCTTTGGCGGAGAAGCGCGTGGCCAGGTAGCGCAGGCCGCGCTCGGGCCAGCGCTGGCCGCGTGCGCGCCAGGTGGCCAGCTCGCCGTCGGCCAGCACGCGCTCGGCAAAGCGGTCGCCGTGGCGCTCCAGCGTCTCGCGCATGCGGCGGATGTCGCAGATGTCGGTTCCGATGCCGTAGATCATGGTGTTTGCATTGGGTGGGCGGTGCGCCGGGCGGGCTCAGATGGCCCGCTCGCTCATGCCCTGATCGATGCAGCGCTGGTAGGCGCGCACCGCGTCTTCGTAGCCCAGCTCCAGCGCGTCGGCGACGAAGGCGTGGCCGATGGAGACCTCCAGCAGCCCGGGCACGGCGGCGACGAAGTCGGCCAGGTTGTCCTGGTTCAGGTCGTGGCCGGCGTTGATGCCCAGGCCGGCGTCCAGCGCGGCCTGCGCGGCACCCACGTAGCGGCGCAGCTGGGCGCCCTGCTCGGGCGTGCCCCAGGCGGCGGCGTAGGGTTCGGTATACAGCTCTACGCGGTCGGCCCCCACGGCGCGGGCGCCGGCCATTTGCGCGGGCACCGGATCCATGAACAGGCTGACGCGCACGCCCAGCGCGCGGCATTCGGCGATCAGGGGGAGCAGGCGGTCGGCGTCCTGCGGAAAACTCCAGCCGTGGTCGCTGGTGAACTGGTCTTCGCTGTCGGGCACGAAGGTTGCTTGGCTGGGGCGCACCTGGCGGATGAAGTCCATCAGGTTCTGCGTGGGATTGCCCTCGATGTTGAACTCGGCCTGTGGCCACTGCTTGAGCAGCTCGGCAATCTCATGCACGTCGCCCGCGCGGATGTGGCGTGCGTCGGGGCGCGGGTGCACCGTGATGCCCTGCGCGCCCGCCTGCAGGCACAGCAGCGCCGCGCGCGTGACGCTGGGGATGCCCAGGTGGCGGGTGTTCCTCACCAGGGCAACCTTGTTGACGTTGATGGACAGTGCGGTGCGGGGATGGACGGTGGTCATAGCGATTGCAGGTCGATCATGAGCTGGCGCGTGCGCAGCAGCGGACTGCCGCAATGGTATTGCAGCAGCTGGCGCAATTGGGGCTTGAGCCGCAACGCCAGCGGGGCCACGCAGCGCACGGCGGCGGCAAAAGCGCCGTCCCCCTGCGCCAGCGCCTGGTGCAGCGCCTGCCACTGGGCGCCGGTCAGCGCGGCGCGGTCTTCGCCCGCGGCGGGGCTCAGGCCCATCTCGGCAATCAGCGCATAGCGCGCCTGCGGCTGCAGTGGCGCAAGCGTCAGCGTCTGCACGTCCAGCGCGGGCAGCAGGCCGATGGCGCGCAGCAGCAGCAGCTCGAAGCTGCGCAGCACGGGCTCCAGCACGTCGCCATGCGCGCCGCTGCCCAGCACGCGCACCACGCCGGCGTACAGGTCGAACAGCGGCGCGTTGGGGTCTTCGCGCGCCAGCAGGCGCAGCAGCAGCTCGTTGAGGTACAGGCCGGCCAGCAGCGCGTCGCCCGTGGGCAGCACGTGGCCGCCGGCCCACTCCGCCCCTTTCAAGGTGTGGATGTCGCCCTGCCCCACCTCGCCCGCCAGGCCCCAGCCCAGGCGCAGCGGCTGCAGCGGCAGCAGCACCGGGCGGAAGTTGGACGTGGGCTTCTTCGCCCCCTTGGCCACCAGCGCCACCCTGCCCCAGTGGCGCGTGAAGGCGTCCAGCACCAGGCTGGATTCGCTCCAGTCGTAGCTGTGCAGGATGAAGGCCGGCTCGTCGGCAATGCGGCGCGTGGCCATGGGGATTGCTACCCCCTCCCCCTTTGGGGCTGAGGGCTACGGCTCCAGTTGCGCCTGCGCGCAACTGGACAACCCGAAGAGCGGCGGCGTCCCGCCGTCAGCACCGGGGCTGGGGCGGGGGCGGACGGTTCATTCCCAGCGCGCCATGCCGCCCTGCACTTCGGGCCCCCATCCCAACCTTCCCCCAGCGGGGGAAGGAGCCTGGCAAGCCAAGCGCAAGCAGCCGCTTCACTCATAACCAAAACTGCGCACCCGCGCTTCGTCGTCGGCCCAGCCCGAGCGCACCTTGACCCAGACTTCGAGGAACACCTTGGCGTCCAGCAGCTTTTCCAGCGCCTGGCGCGCTTCGGTGCTGATGCGCTTCAATTTCTCGCCCTTCTCGCCAATCACCATGGCCTTGTGGCTGTCGCGCTCGACGACGATGGTGGCCGCGATGCGCACGAAGCGCTTGTGCTGCTTGCTTTTCTCTTCGATGAACTGGTCGATGACGACGGTGGAGGTGTAGGGCAGTTCGTCGCCGGTGAAGCGAAACAGTTTTTCGCGCACGGTCTCGCTGGCGAGAAATTTCTCGCTGCGGTCGGTCAGCTCGTCCTCAGCGTACCACCAGGGCTGCTCGGGCAGGTATTTCTCGCAGATGCCGTACAGGCGCTCGATGTCGCCCTTGTTCTTGGCCGACATCGGTACGAACTCGGCGAACGGGTGCCGCTCCTGCATGCTTTTGAGCCAGGGCGCAATCTCGGCGCGGCGGTGGATGGCGTCGAGTTTGTTGGCGATCAGGAGCGTGGGAATTCCGGGCTTGAACAGCGACAGCACCTTGGCGTCGGCCAGCGTGAAGCTGCCGGCCTCGACGACGAACAGGATCAGGTCGACGTCGCCGATAGCGCCCATCACGGTCTTGTTCAGCGACTTGTTGAGCGCGGTGGAGTGCTTGGTCTGGAAACCCGGCGTGTCGACGAACACGAACTGGGTCTGCCCGCGCGTGCGGATGCCCGTGATGCGATGGCGCGTGGTCTGCGCCTTGCGGCTGGTGATCGATATTTTCTGGCCCACCAGCGCGTTCATCAGCGTGGATTTGCCGACGTTGGGCTTGCCGACGATGGCGACCAGCCCGCAGCGCTGGCCGCTGGCGGCGGGCTCGCCCGCCTGCGCGGCGGCCGGGGAGCGGCCCAGGCCGGCGGCCTCCAGCATGGCCTGCAGGTCGTCGCCGAAGGCATCGTTTTGCGGGGCAGGCGCGCCACTGGCGTCGGGTTGGCCCTGGGGGCCGGGGTCGGTAGCGGTCATGGTCGTGTCTGTGTCAGTTGGGCCAACAGGGCCTGGGCGGCTTGCTGCTCCGCTGCCCGGCGCGAGACGCCACGGCCTTGCGCCTGCAGGCCGCGCTCGGCAATGGTGCATTGCACGTGAAAAACCTGGTTGTGCGCCGCGCCGCCGATGTCCAGCACCTGGTAGGCGGGCAGTTTCATCTTGCGTCCCTGCAGCCACTCCTGCAAGCGCGTCTTGGCGTCCTTTGCAGCGGCCTGCAGCTGGGGGGTGAGCTCCACGCCCTCGAAGAGCCGCAGCACCAGCGCCTGCGCGACTTCGTAGCCGGCGTCCAGGTAGACGGCGCCGATCACGGCTTCGAGCGCGTCGGCCAGGATGGACGGGCGCTTGCGCCCGCCGGAATGACTCTCGCCCTCGCCCAGGCGCAGCAGGTCGGGCAGCTGCAGCACCAGCGCGATGCGGTGCAGCGAATCCTGCTTGACCAGGTGGGCGCGCACGCGCGAGAGCTCGCCCTCGGGCAGGTCGCGCCGGCGCGAGAACAGCATGGCCGAGACGGCCAGCCCCAGCACCGAGTCACCCAGGAATTCCAGCCGCTCGTTGTGGTCCGCTCCAAAGCTGCGGTGGGTCAGCGCGCGCTGCAGCAGCGCGGGGTTGGCAAACCGGTGGTGCAGGCGCTGTTGCAGCGCGTCGAGGTCGGAGGCGGGCACGGCAGGCGCGGTCAGCGGGTGGAGTCCTGGAAACGGTAGACGAGGTAGGCCGGGCCGAACAGCGGGACTTCGCGCTCGTAGTTGAACGAGACGATCACGCGGTCGTTGTGCTTGGTGATCTCCAGGTCGCGGCCGGTGACCGAGGTGAAGTCGTCGATCTGCGCGGAGCGGTCGAACGACGCGCGGATCTGCGCCACCGTGTCGCCCTCGCCGGAGGCCTTGCGCGCGGCCTTCTTGATTGCACCGTACTCCATGAAGATGGGCACCGACTGCGCGCCGATGGCAAATGCCGCGACGGCCACCGCGCCGAACAGGATCACGCCGATGAAGGACAGGCCGCGCTGGCGCGCGCGGGCCGTGGTGCGTTGGGAGGGCTGCATGCTTGGGCGACTCCTTGTCTTGCTGCTTCAGTTGAACGGGCCGATGCGCTTGAGGTCGGAAAAATTCATCCAGACGAAAAACGCCTTGCCGACGATATTGGCATCGGGCACAAAGCCCCAATAGCGCGAATCCAGGGAATTGTCCCGATTGTCACCCATCATGAAGTACTGTCCTTCGGGCACTTTGCAGACTACGCCCTCGACGCTGTAGAGGCAGTGGTCGAGAAACGGGAACTGGCTGGCGCCCTGCACGAAGGCGGGAACGTCGGGGTTGATGATGATGCGGTGCGAGTGCTCTCCCAGCTGCTCCTGCTGCTGCTGGAAGTAGCGCATCGCGTCCGCCTCGAAGAAGTCGGGCAGTGCGCTGGTGTGCACTTCCTGGCCGTTGATCGTCAGCTTCTTGTTCAGGTAGGCCACCTCGTCGCCCGGCACGCCGACGACGCGCTTGATGTAGTCCATGCTGGGCTGGGGCGGGTAGCGAAACACCATCACGTCGCCGCGCTGCGGTGCGTTGCCCTCGGTGACCTTGGTGCCCAGCACCGGCAGGCGGATGCCGTAGGTGAATTTGTTGACCAGGATGAGATCGCCGACGAGCAGCGTCGGAATCATCGATCCCGACGGGATCTTGAACGGTTCGAACAGAAACGAGCGCAGCAGGAACACGCCGCAGATCACGGGGAACAGACCGGCCGTCCAGTCCAGCCACCAGGGCTGCATCAGGATGCGGCCCTTGGCTTCGCTGACGTCGGTGTCGACCTTCTCGATACCCATGCGGCCCAGCTCGGCGCTGCGCTGGGCGGCGGACTCTTCGAGCGCCTGGGCGGCGCGGCGGCGGCGCGGCAAAAAGTACAGCCGCTCGGCCAGCCAGTAGGCGCCGGTGACCACGGTGGCCAGGAACAGCAGCAGCGCGAAGTCGCCCTCCAGCGCGCCGAAATACCAGGCGGCTACGTAGCCGGCAAAAGCGGCCAGTACGGCCGCCGTGATGGTTTGCATGAGCTGCATGCGTTCAGTCCTCCACTTGCAGGATGGCCAGGAACGCCTCCTGCGGCACTTCCACCGAGCCGATCTGCTTCATGCGCTTCTTGCCGGCCTTCTGCTTCTCCAGCAGCTTGCGTTTGCGCGAGATGTCGCCGCCGTAGCACTTGGCCAGCACGTTCTTGCGCAGCGCCTTGATGGTCTCGCGCGCGATGACGTTGGCACCGATGGCCGCCTGGATCGCCACGTCGAACATCTGGCGGCTGATGATCTCGCGCATCTTCGCGGCCACGGCGCGGCCGCGAAACTGCGCCTGGCTGCGGTGCACGATGATGGACAGCGCGTCGACCTTCTCGCCGTTGAGCAGGATGTCGACCTTGACCACGTCGGAGGCGCGGTATTCCTTGAACTCGTAGTCCATCGACGCATAGCCGCGGCTGACCGATTTGAGCTTGTCGAAGAAGTCCAGCACGATCTCGCCCAGCGGCATTTCGTAGGTCAGCATGACCTGGCGGCCGTGGTACTGCATGTTCATCTGCACGCCGCGCTTCTGGTTGGCCAGCGTCATCACCGGGCCCACGTAGTCCTGCGGCATGTACAGGTGCACCGTGACGATGGGCTCGCGCACCTCCTCGATCTTGCCCTGGTCGGGCATCTTGGACGGGTTCTCCACCTGGATCAGCTCGCCGTCGGCCTTGAGCACCTCGTAGACCACGCTGGGCGCAGTGGTGATCAGGTCCTGGTCGAACTCGCGCTCCAGGCGCTCCTGCACGATCTCCATGTGCAGCAGGCCAAGGAAGCCGCAGCGAAAGCCAAAGCCCAGCGCCTGCGAGACCTCGGGCTCGAAGTGCAGCGAGGCGTCGTTGAGCTGCAGCTTCTCCAGCGCGTCGCGCAGCTGGTCGTACTGGTTGGCCTCGGTCGGGTACAGCCCGGCGAACACCTGGGGCTGGATCTCCTTGAAGCCGGGCAGCGCCTCGCTGGCCGGGCCCAGGTTGTTGGGCAGCTTTTTCTCCAGCGTGATGGTGTCGCCCACCTTGGCGGCCTTGAGCTCCTTGATGCCGGCGATGATGAAGCCCACCTCGCCTGCGTGAAGTGCCTCGCGCTGCACCGTGGCGGGGGTGAACACGCCGAGCTGGTTGGCGTCGTAGGCAGCGCCGCTGGCCATCATCTTGAAGCGCTCGCCCTTCTTGAGCGTGCCGTCGACCACGCGCACCAGCATGACCACGCCGACGTAGGCGTCAAACCAGCTGTCGATGATCATCGCGCGCAGCGGCGCGTCAGGCTTGCCGCGCGGCGCCGGCACCTTGGCGACGATTTGTTCGAGCACGTCGTCGATGCCCATGCCGGTCTTGGCCGAGATGGCGATCGCCTCGCCCGCGTCGATGCCGATCACGTCCTCGATCTCGGCCTTGGCGTTCTCGGGATCGGCCTGCGGCAAATCCATCTTGTTGAGCACCGGCAGCACCTCGACGCCCAGGTCGAGCGCGGTGTAGCAGTTGGCCACGGTCTGCGCCTCGACGCCCTGGCTGGCGTCGACCACCAGCAGCGCGCCCTCGCAGGCCGACAGCGAGCGGCTCACCTCGTAGGAGAAATCGACGTGGCCGGGCGTGTCGATCAGGTTGAGGTTGTAGACCTGGCCGTCGCGCGCCTTGTACGACAGCGCCGCAGTCTGCGCCTTGATGGTGATGCCGCGCTCCTTCTCGATGTCCATCGAGTCGAGCACCTGGGACTGCATCTCGCGCTCGGTCAGGCCGCCGCAGCGCTGGATGATGCGGTCGGCCAGCGTGGATTTGCCGTGATCAATGTGCGCAATGATCGAAAAATTACGGATGTGGTTCATCGACGTCAACGTCAGAAAAATAGGTGGTGCCCGGCCCGCTCAACAAAAAGGGCGCGTCCGTCATGTGACGCGCCCTGCAGCCAACAGGCCGTGGCAACTGTGATCGCTGGGCGCCCATTGTAGTGGGCGCTCCGGATGCGCCGGCCAGGCCGCGCGCCGCAGTGTTTGCGCAAAATGGCGAACCCGGCATTCTAGGGCGCGCCCGCCGGGCGGCGGCGCCAATCCCCTTGCGTCGGCAGTCCTCAGCGCGCCGGGCGGATCAGCACGTACTGCGTCCACTCGCCGCGGCGCACCAGCACGTTGACCGGCTTGGTCTTGTCCACCTTGGCCAGCGCGGCCTCGAAGTCCTTGATGTTGGCCACCTCGGTGTTGGCCAGTGCCAGGATCACGTCGTCCTCCTGCAGCCCGGCGCGCGCGGCCGCCGCGTTGGCGGAGACGATGCGCACGCCCTGCTTCAGGTTGAGCTCTTTCTTCTTGGCGGCGCTCAGGTTCTCGACGGTCAGGCCCAGCTGCTGCGCGGTGGCCGAGGGCGCAGCCTCTTCGGCCGGGCCGGCGGCGGTGCGCTCGTCGGGCTCGACCTCGCCGATCGTCACGGGCAGATCCAGCGTCTTGCCCCGGCGCAGCACGGTGAGCGTGCTGTGGCTGCCCGGCTTGGTGTTGCCCACCAGGCGCGGCAGGTCGGCGACCTTGTCGATGGCTTTGCCGTCGAAGCGCGTGATCACGTCGCCGGGCTGCACGCCGGCCTTGTCGGCGGGCGAGTCGGCCTCGACCGCCGATACCAGCACGCCCTGGGTCTTGCCAAGGCCGATCGATTCGGCCACGTCCTTGGACAGCGGGCCGATCTGCACGCCGATGCGTCCGCGCGTCACGCGCCCGGTGGCGCGCAGCTGGTCGCTCACGCGCACCGCCTCGTCGATCGGGATGGCGAACGAAATGCCCATGAAGCCGCCCGAGCGCGAATAGATCTGGCTGTTGATGCCGACGACCTCGCCGCGCATGTTGATCAGCGGCCCGCCCGAGTTGCCCGGGTTGATCGCCACGTCGGTCTGGATGAAGGGCAGGTAGTCGCCGGTGTCGCGCTGCTTGGCGCTGACGATGCCGGCCGTGACGGTGTTCTCCAGGCCGAAGGGCGAGCCGATGGCCATGACCCACTCGCCGACCTTGAGCCGGTTGACGTCGCCCACCTTGACAGCGGGCAGGCCAGTGGCGTCGATCTTGACGACGGCGACGTCGGTGCGCTTGTCCGCCCCGATGATCTTGGCCTTGAACTCGCGCTTGTCGGTCAGCGTGACGAGCACCTCGTCGGCGTCTTCCACTACGTGCGCATTGGTCATGACGTAGCCGTCGGCAGTCAGTATGAAACCCGAGCCCACGCCGCTGGGCTGCGCCTGCGACGGCCCCTCGCCCGGCCCCTGGCGGCGCGGCATGTTGGGCACCGGCAGGCCAAAGCGCCGGAAGAACTCCAGCATGTCCTCGTCCATGCCGCTATAGCCTTGGCGGGTGGACACCTTCTCCATCGTGCGGATGTTGACCACCGAGGGGCCGACCAGGTCGACCAGCTGCGTGAAGTCGGGCAGTCCGCGCACCACCAGGGGTGCCGGCTCCGTGGCCTGCGCGGGCTGCGCATGCGCCGCCGGGGCAGCCAGCCAGGTGCTGCCTGCGGCCAGGGCCAGCGCGGCCACCGCAAGGCGGCTGCGCCAGGGGGTATTTGTCGAGTGCGGCATTGCGCGCAAAGAGCTCATTCGTCGTCCTGTCAATGGTGAGCCCGCCCAGTTAGGCGGCAAGGCGTTGAAGGGCATGGTGCCAGACCGGCGGCGCGATCGGGCGAAAAGGGGAAAGGGAAAGCGGCTTATTTTTGCGCGGCCACCGGCGCATCCCTGCGCGGCGGCGCCGCCGGCACGCCCATCGAGGCATTGCGCAAGAAGCGCGCCGGCATCTGCAAGGCCGTGGTGCTGCCGTATTGCCGGTAGCCGGCCATCAGCTCATCGAGGCGCGGGTCGCGGATCATGACCGGATCGGCCGGCAAGGCGGAGCTGCCCGCCGTCGCCATCACCAGCGCCGGCATGGACAGCGTGCTGCTTGCCAGTTGCCGCCCCTGGCCCGCAGGCTCTGCGCTGCCAAGCAGGTTCCACGCCAGCGTGGAGACCGCCACCACCGACGCGACGCCCGCCACCGCGCGCCAGCGCCACACGGCGGCATTGGCCGCGCGGTCTTCGTGGGCATGCTGCGGCGCCACCTGCTGCAGCGCGGCCTGCCGAAGCCGCAGCGCGGGTGACGGCTCCTCGGCCAGCTGCGTGCGCAGGCGCTGCAGCAGCAGTCCGTCCTGCACGGCGCGCGGGCGCGATTGGCGCAGCACGTCGCCAATGGCCTGGTAGGCCTGGCAGGACTGCCGTCCCGGATCGGAAAGCGCATAGTCCAGCAGCGCATCGAGCGATGCGCCTCTGCCCACTTCCTGCGTCTCGCCGTCCAGCCATGCCGACAGCTGCTCGCGCACCACTGCTTCGTTGTCCATTGCACTACCCGCCTTGTGCTCGTCGTCCATACCTCGCCTCACCACCGCTTGCCCGACTGCTGCTGCAGCAGTGGCCTGACCCTTGCCGAGATCGCCTCGCGGGCGCGAAAGATGCGCGAGCGAACGGTGCCGATGGGGCATTCCATCACCGTGGCAATCTCGTCATAGCTCAGCCCTTCGATCTCGCGCAGCGTCACCGCCTGGCGCAATTCCTCGGGCAGATCCTGCATTGCCGCGTTGACCGCCGCTGCGATCTCCTGCGCCGCCAGAACTGTCTCCGGCGTTTCATCGCTGATTAGTTCACGTTCGACGACAGAAGTTTCATCATCTTCCTTGTCGCCGCCGCGCAGCGCGCTTTCGGTGATCACCGGGTTGCGCTTGAGGTCGAGCAGGGTCTTCTTGACCGTGTTGACCGCGATGCGGTACAGCCAGGTGTAGAACTGCGCCTCGCCGCGAAACTGGTGCAGTGCACGCCAGGCGCGCAGAAACGTCTCTTGCGTGATGTCTGGCACCAGGTCGACGTCGCGCACCATGCGCGCCACCAGGCGTTCGACCCGGCGCTGGTACTTGATCACCAGCAGCTCAAAGGCGCGCTGGTCGCCGGCCACCGCGCGCTGCACCAATACGGTGTCGCCCAGATCGGCCGGTGCGGGCTTTGCCGTCACCGGAGATGTCATGCGCCTCCCCTGGCACGTGGCCCAGGCACGCGGGCTGGCGTGACCCTCATGTTGGCGCCCCGCCGGCGCCGCTCACCGCCAGGCCCGGTCGCGCATGCAGGGCGCGGCGCAGCGCACTCCACAACTGCGGCGCGCTACTGCGCTGCAGCCACAGCCAGTGACGGCCGCCAGCGTCGCCCGCAGCCGACAACAGGAGAAAGGACTGCCCATCCCAGCGGATCTGCGGCCAGTCCAGCGCATGGCTTTGCTGCGGCGCCTGGGAATGCGAGGCCGGGGAAAGAAATGACCACTGCACGCCGTCGCAGGCCAGGCTGCCCAGCGGCAGTTGCCGCCAGGCACGCCAGGCCGCCGCGCTGCACAGCAACCACAGAAGCGCCATGCTGCCTCCTTGCGCCGGCAACTGGCCTTGCTGCCGCCACCACCACAGGCCCAGCGCCCCGGACAGGGCGCCGACCAGCGCCAGCGCGCCAGCCACCGTGCGCGGGCGCTCGGTGGGGTAGCGCACCGCAGGTGCACGGTGGTAATCGTTCATCGCAGCACCGCCGGGCAGTGCCCTGCCTCACACACGCCGGAAGACCAGCGTGCCATTCGTTCCGCCGAAGCCGAAGTTGTTCTTGATCGCCACCTCGATCTTCATGTCCCGCGCGGTGTTGGCGCAGTAGTCGAGATCGCACTCGGGATCCTGGTTCAGCAGATTGATGGTGGGAGGCACCTTCTGCTCATGCAGCGCCAGCACCGTGAAGACGCTCTCGATGCCGCCGGCGCCGCCCAGCAGGTGGCCGGTCATCGACTTGGTCGAGCTGACGACGACTTTTCTCGCGCCGTCCTCGCCCAGCGCCGCCTTGATGGCGCGGGTTTCGTTGACGTCGCCCAGCGGCGTCGACGTGCCATGCGCGTTGAGATAGTCGACCTCGTCGGCGTTGATGCGGGCATTGCGCAGTGCCGCCTGCATGGCGCGGCGCGGGCCGTCCATGTTGGGCGCGGTCATGTGGCCGGCGTCGGCGCTCATGCCGTAGCCGCTCAATTCGGCGTAGATCTTGGCGCCACGCGCCTTGGCGTGTTCGTATTCTTCGAGCACCAGCACTCCCGCGCCCTCACCCAGCACGAAGCCGTCGCGGTCGCGATCCCAGGGACGTGAGGCGGTCAGCGGATCGTCGTTGCGCGTGGACAGTGCGCGCATGGCGGCAAAGCCACCCACGCCCAGCGGCGAGATCGTGGCCTCGGAGCCACCGGCGACGATGACGTCGGCGTCGCCGTACTCGATCTTGCGCGCCGCCTCGCCAATGCAGTGCAGGCCCGTCGTGCAGGCGGTGACGACCGACAGGTTTGGCCCCTTGAAGCCAAAGCGCATCGACACGTGGCCAGCCACCATGTTGATGATGGATGCCGGCACGAAGAACGGCGTGATGCGCCGCGGCCCGCGGTTGGTCAGCTCGGCATGGGTGTTCTCGATCAGCGGCAGGCCGCCGATGCCCGAGCCGATGATGCAGCCGATACGCTCGGCCAGCGCCTCATCGAGCGCCTCACCCGTGGGCAGGCCGGCATCTTGCACCGCCTCCTGGGCCGCGGCGATGCCGTAGTGGATGAAGCTGTCCATCGTGCGCGCATCCTTGGCGCTGATGTAGGACTCCAGGTTGAAACCCTTGACCTCGCCCGCGATCTTGCAGGAGAAGTTGGTCGCATCAAACTTGGTGATGAGATCTATGCCGGACTTGCCGGCAAGAATGTTGGCCCAGGAATCACGTACCGAATTGCCGACAGGCGTGATGCAACCCAGGCCGGTCACAACGACGCGACGACGGCTCATGCGTATACCTTGAATGGAACTGGAGCTGCGCCCGCCCTGCGGCGGCCTGCAGCGAACGCTGCGCCGACCGGACGGCGGCATGCAGCAGAAACAGCGCCCGCCTGGAGGCGACGGCGCAAGCGCTCAACCCTTTTGGTGGGTGTTGGCGTAGTCGATGGCGTTTTGCACCGTGGTGATCTTCTCTGCGTCTTCGTCAGGGATCTCGATGCCGAACTCGTCCTCGAGTGCCATCACCAGCTCCACGGTGTCCAGAGAATCAGCACCCAGATCGGCCACGAAAGCCTTTTCGTTGGTGACCTGGGACTCTTCCACGCCCAGTTGTTCTGCAATGATTTTCTTGACTCGTGCTTCGATATCGCTCATGGTTTCCCTCGGGGGGTGGTTGTGAATGAATCCGCGATTCTAGCCGCAACCGGGCAATGCCCGGAAACAGCCCGCCGTACGGAGAGGCGGCGTGGTGATCTGCAGATCACATGTACATGCCGCCGTTGACGTGCAGTTCCTGTCCCGTCACGTAGCCGGCGCCGCTGGAGGCCAGGTAGGCCACCGCGTGTGCAATGTCGCCGGGCTGGCCCAGCTCGCCCAGCGCAATCTGCGCCTTCAGGGCTTTTTTCTGTTCGTCGGGCAGGCTGGCCGTCATGTCGGTGGCGATGAAGCCCGGCGCGACACAGTTCACGGTGATGCCCCGGCTGCCCAGCTCGCGCGCCAGTGCGCGCGTCATGCCGGCAACGCCGGCCTTGGCCGCAGCGTAGTTGGCCTGCCCCGGGTTGCCCGAGGCGCCCACCACGCTGGTGATGCTGATGATGCGGCCCCAGCGCTGCTTCATCATCGGGCGGATGACGGCGCGGCAGGCACGAAACACCGCAGTGAGGTTGGTGCCCAGCACCGCGTCCCACTCGTCGTCCTTCATGCGCATGGCCAGCATGTCGCGCGTGATGCCGGCGTTGTTGACCAGCACGTGCAGGCCGCCATGCTCGCGCACCATGGTGTCGACCAGCGCATCGACGGACGGGCCGTCGTTGACGTCCAGGCGCACACCCTTGCCGCCCTGCGCCTGCAGCGCCTCGGTGATGCGCTGCGCACCCTCGTCGGTCGTCGCCGTGCCCACCACGGTCAGGCCGCGTGCAGCCAGCTCGGCGGCAATGGCCGCGCCGATGCCGCGCGATGCGCCGGTCACCAGCGCCACTTGTTTTGTTTGCGTCTCGCTCATGCCAGCGTCTCCAGCAGTTCGGCCTGCGTGGCCGGGTCGTACAGGCTTGCGGCCACCAGATCGGGCGCAATGCGTTTGGTCATGCCGGTCAGCACCTTGCCCGGGCCGCATTCGACGATGTGGGTCACGCCGCGCGCCTGAATGGCGCGCACGCATTCGACCCAGCGCACCGGACCGAAAGCCTGGCGGTACAGCGCGTCGCGAATTGCATCGGCGTCGCTGTTGACCGCCACGTCGACGTTGTTGAGCACCGGAATCTGCGGCGCCGCCAGCGGCAGGTCGGCCAGCGCGGTGCGCAGCTTCTCTGCTGCCGGCCTCATCAGGCTGGAGTGGAACGGTGCCGACACCGGCAGCGGCAGCGCACGCTTGGCGCCCGCGGCCTTGAGCAGCTCGCAAGCCTTGTCGACGGCAGCCTTGCTGCCGGCGATGACGGTCTGCGCCGGATCGTTGAAGTTCACTGCCTCGACCACCTCGGCCGAGCCGGCGTCGAACGACGCCGTGGCCTGGGCACAGCCCTCGGCCACGCGGGCGGCGTCCAGCCCCAGGATGGCGGCCATCGCGCCCGCGCCAACGGGCACGGCCTCCTGCATGGCGGCGGCGCGCAGACGCACCAGCGGCGCAGCCTGCGCCAGCGTCAGCACGCCAGCGGCAACCAGCGCCGAATACTCGCCCAGCGAATGCCCGGCGACGACTGCGGGCGCGGCCCCACCAGCGGCGCGCCACGCGCGCCACGCGGCAACGCCGGCGACCAGCATCACCGGCTGGGTATTCGTCGTCAGCGCCAGCGCCTCCTTCGGGCCGTCATGGAT
The DNA here is from genome assembly GCF_039538025.1 of Comamonas faecalis. Taxonomy (NCBI): domain Bacteria; kingdom Pseudomonadati; phylum Pseudomonadota; class Betaproteobacteria; order Burkholderiales; family Comamonadaceae; genus Comamonas; species Comamonas faecalis. The sequence continues at coordinate 118,458 of NZ_BAABBP010000009.1, read as the reverse complement.
CAGCGCAGCCAGATCCTCGCCCAGCGCGTCCGAAGCCTCGGCCAGCGCCGCGCGCACCTCGGGCTGGTCGCCCCAGGCGTCCAGCATGCCGACGGACTGCGATCCCTGGCCGGGAAATACAAATGCGAATTGAGTTGCCATTGCGTTGTGTACGTTTGAGAGTCGACAAACCGCCGGGCCTGGCCAGCAAGCCCGGGCAGCTACATTTTAAGGAGCACGGCGCCCCAGGTGAAACCACCGCCAACACCTTCGAGCATCACATTCTGGCCCCGCTTGATCTGGCCCTGGCGCACAGCGTGGTCCAGCGCCAGCGGGATCGATGCGGCCGAGGTGTTGCCGTGCTCCTCCACGGTGGCGACCACCTTGTCCATCGGCAGCTTCAACTTGCGCGCCGTGCTGTGCATGATGCGGATGTTGGCCTGGTGCGGCACCAGCCAGTCGAGCTGGCTTTCACTGATGCCGGCCTTCTCCAGCACCGCGTGCGCCGCTTTCTCCAGCACTCCCACGGCCAGCTTGAACACGGCCTGGCCGTCCATCTTGAGCAGCGGATCGCCCAGAATCTGCCCACCGTCGACATGGCCTGGCACGCACAGGATGTCGACATGGCGCCCGTCAGCGTGCAACTCACTGGCCAGAATGCCCGGTTCGTCGCTGGCCTGCAGCACCACCGCGCCCGCGCCGTCGCCAAACAGCACGCAGGTGGTGCGATCGTTGAAGTCCAGGATGCGGCTGAACACCTCGGAGCCGACGACCAGCGCCCGGCTGGCGCTGCCGGCGCGGATCATCGCGTCGGCCACGGTGAGCGCGTAGACGAAGCCGCTGCAGACGGCCTGCACGTCGAACGCCGGGCAGCCATGCACACCCAGCTTGTTCTGCACGATGCACGCCGTCGACGGGAACACCATGTCGGGCGTGGAGGTCGCGACGATGATCAGGTCGATGTCCTCGGCGGTGCAGCCGGCCGCCTCCAGCGCCTTGAGCGAGGCCTGCACGGCCAGGTCGCTGCTGCCGACGCCGGGGTCGGCAAAGTAGCGTGCGCGGATGCCGGTGCGTTCGACGATCCATTCGTCGGAGGTCTTGATGCCTTTTTGTGCCAGCTGCTCGGCCAGCGCCTGGTTGGAGACACGGCGCGGCGGCAGGTAGCTGCCGGTGCCGATGATGCGGGAATAACGGGCCATGGATTGTTACCTGCCCGCCAAGGGCAGGCTCAGGAAGAATGTTCGGAAGCAGCCAGCAAAGGCGCTGCATGGGCCACCCGCGTGCGCACGCGGTCGAGCAGGTGGTTGCGGGCCGCATCATACGCCCGGGTCAGTGCCTGCTCGAAGGCCAGCGCATCGGCCGAGCCGTGGCTCTTGAACACCAGGCCGCGCAGGCCCAGCAGTGCCGCGCCGTTGTAGCGGCGGTGATCGACCCGGCGCATCAGCGCAGATAAGACCGGATAGGCGGCGATTGCCGCCAGTTTGGTCAAAATGTTGCGGGAAAACTCTTGTTTGAGAATGCCCGAGATCATCGAGGCGACGCCCTCGCTCGCCTTCAGCGCCACGTTGCCGACAAAGCCGTCGCAGACCACGATATCGACCGTGCCCTTGAAGATGTCGTTGCCCTCGACGTTGCCGTAGAAGTTCAGATCACCCCGGTTGGCCGCAGATCTGAGCAGTTGGCCGGCTTTCTTGATGGTTTCGCTGCCCTTGATGACCTCTTCGCCGATGTTGAGCAGGCCAACCCGGGGGTCGTCCCTATCCTGCAGCACCGACACCAGGGCCGAGCCCATCACGGCGAACTGCAGCAGGTGCTCGGCGGTGCAGTCGACATTGGCGCCCAGGTCGAGCACCGTCGTCGCGCCGCCCTTGGCGTTGGGCATTTGCGTGGCGATGGCCGGGCGGTCGATGCCGTCGAGCGTTTTGAGCAGATAGCGTGCAATCGCCATCAGCGCACCGGTATTGCCCGCAGAGACCGCAACATCGGCCCGCCCGTCCTTGACTTGCTGGATGGCCACGCGCATCGAGGAATCCTTCTTGCGCCGCAGAGCCACCTCGACCGCGTCGTCCATGGTCACGACCTCGGAGGCGGCCACATGCTGCACGCGCTCGTGCTGCAAGGCCTGCACGCTATCGGACTGGCCCACGAGCAGCAGCCGCGCGTCGGGGTGCTGCTGCAGGAATTGGCGGCATGCCGCCAGCGTGACACTGGGGCCGTGGTCGCCCCCCATGCAATCGACAGCCAGGGTGATCATCGAAAAATGGCGGCGCCGGTGTGCCGGTGCGCGAAAAGGGGAGAAATCATCAAAATGCGTCCAACACCTTCAGGATCACCGAAAACATCCACCTCTGAAACAACAAAGGCCCGTGCTACGGCTGAGGTAGCCACGGGCCTGAGGGGTTGCGTGGTCTGGATCAGTCTTCGGACTTGGATTTGATCACCTGGCGGCCACGGTAGAAGCCGTTGGGGCTGATGTGGTGGCGCAGATGGGTCTCGCCCGTCGTCGGCTCAACCGCAGTACCCGGCACCGTCAGTGCATTGTGCGAGCGGTGCATGCCGCGCTTGGAAGGGGATTTCTTGTTTTGCTGAACAGCCATAGTCGGCTCCTGGAGTCTTGAAAGGGTGGGTGGAAAACGCGCTCAGCCCATTAAAGACACGAGGGGAATCACGCGAAGCCTGCCATTATAAACAACTGCCGGGGCAAATGCAGCATTGCCCGCCCCATCACGGCTTGCGCGGCTTGGAGGGCGCTGGCTGCAACGCGGCCAGCGCAGCAAACGGGTTGGTTTTCTCGACGTTGGCCTGCTCGAAGTCGTCGTCGCTGGAGGCCATTTGCACCGGGGCCGGGCAGGTGTCGTGGCGCGGCACGACGGGCAGCGCCATCAGCAGCTCGTCCTCGATCAGCCCGCGCAGGTTGAACTCGCGCGACAGCACCAGCAGGTCTTCCTCGCTGTCGCTGTCCAGCGCCTCGGCCGTCGCCTCGTCGGCCACGAAGCGAAATTGGCGCTCGACCTGCAGCGGCACGTCCATGGCCTGCAAGCAGCGCTGGCAGGTCATCGGCAGGTCGGCGTGTACCTGCAGGCTCAGCCACACCTGGCCCTGCATGCCGTGCACCGCACGCACCTGGCCGTCGGCCTGCCAGTCGACATGCAGATCCGGGTGCAGGCCTTGCGCCAGGTCGGCCAGGCGCTTGTAGCGCAGCAGCGTGTCGCGGCCGGCCAAGTGCCCGCCCGCGACCGCAAAGGCCTTGACGTCGAGCTTGTCTGCTGAATATTCCTTGCTCATGGCGGCAGTGTAAGAGAATCGCGCCATGCCAGAAACGATTGAACAACCGCGCCCGCTGGTGCTCGGATCGACCTCGCGCTACCGGCGCGAATTGCTGGCCCGCCTGGGCCTGCCCTTTGAAGTGACCGCCCCCGCAACCGACGAAACTCCGCTGCCTGGTGAAGCCCCGCGCGCCCTGGCGCTGCGCCTGGCCCTGGCCAAGGCCCGCGCCGTGGCGGCACAGCACCCCGGCGCCGTCGTCATCGGCTCGGATCAGGTCGCCGACCTGGATGGCCAGCCGCTGGGCAAGCCCGGCAACCACGAGCGCGCCACGGCGCAACTGCGCCGCATGAGCGGTAAAACCGTCATCTTCCAGACCGCCCTGGCCGTGGTCTGCCAGGCCACGGGCTTCGAGCAAGTGGATCTGGCCGCCGTGTGCGTGCGCTTTCGCGCCCTGTCGGATGCCGAGATCGAACGCTACCTGCAGGCCGAGCAGCCCTACGACTGCGCCGGCAGCGCCAAGAGCGAGGGGCTGGGCATCGCCCTGCTGGACGCCATAGACAGCGACGACCCGACGGCCCTGATCGGCCTGCCGCTGATCCGCACCTGCCGCATGCTGCGCGCCGCCGGTCTGGTGCTGCCATGAGCGCAGCGGACGCCACCAAGGGCACGCTGTACCTGGTGCCCGCACCGCTGGACTTCGGCTGCGACGGCGAAGCCGCGCTGGCCGAGGCGCTTCCCGAAGGCACGCTGCGCCGGGCCGCGCAAATCACCCACTGGATCTGCGAGAACGCCAAGAGCTGCCGCGCCTATTTGAAGCGCATAGACGCCCTGCACCCGCTGGCCGCACCCCTGCAGCAGCAGCAGATCGGCGAACTGCCGCGCGAGGTACACAAGAAGGGCGACCACGGCGGCAAGAGCCATGCCAGTTTTGACGCCAAGGCACTGCTCGCCCCGCTGCTGGCTGGCCACGACATGGGCCTGGTCAGCGAAGCCGGCATGCCGGCGATAGCCGACCCCGGCAGCTCGGTGGTGCGCGCCGCGCATGCGCTGGGCGCGCGCGTCGTGCCGCTCGTGGGCCCGGTGTCTCTCTTGCTGGCGCTGGCGGCCAGCGGCCTCAATGGCCAGAACTTCGCCTTCGTCGGCTACCTGCCGCAGGACGCGGGCGAGCGCGCCCAGCGCATCCGCGCACTGGAGGCGCTGGCGCTGAAGACCGGACAGACGCAACTGTTCATCGAGACGCCCTATCGCAACGCCGCGCTGTGGCAGGCCTTGCTGCAGCACCTGCAGCCGGACACGCGCCTGGCGATTGCCGCCGGCCTGACGCTGGCGGACGCCCAGGTGCACTCGCGCAGCGTGCGCGACTGGCAGCAGCTGCCGCTTCCCGCCGGCAAGCACACACCCGCGGTCTGGGCGCTGGGCCTGTAGCCGCCGCCCGCGCATGCCAGCCACTCGGGCGCCCATGCCCTGCCCCGCCGATGCTCTGGATTGAAGCCGCCGCCGCGCTGCTGGGCGTGCTCTCGGTGACCCTGATGGCGCGCCAGCAGCCGCTGGCCTGGCCGGTCGGGCTGGCCATGGTGCTGCTGTACATCGCGGTATTCCAGAACGCGCGGCTGTACTCCGAAATGCTGTTGCAGATGGTCTATGCAGTGCTGCAGCTGTATGGCTGGTGGTGCTGGCGCCGCGGCACCCCTGCCCGCACTGCGCTTGCCGTCACCACGCTGGCCTGGCCGCGCGCCGCGCGCGACCTGCTTGCCGGGCTGCTCGTCACGGTGGCGCTGGGCTGGCTGATGAGCCGCCATACCAACGCCCAGCAGCCATGGCTGGATGCGGCGCTGACCGGATTCAGCCTGGTCGGCCAGTACTGGATGGCGCACAAGCGCCTGCAGTGCTGGCCGCTGTGGCTGGTGGTCGATTGCGTCTACGTCGGCATGTTCCTGGCCGTCGGCCTGCAGCTCACTGCGCTGCTCTACCTGGTCTTCATCGCACTGGCGCTGTACGGCTGGCGCCAGTGGCACATGGCCGCACGAACGACGCAACGCGCGCCGGTGCCGGCATGAAGGTGGTGGTGCTCACCGGCTCCGAGTCGGCCGGCAAGAGCAGCCTGTGCCGCGCGCTGGCACAGCGCTTTGGCGCCCCCGTGGTGCATGAATACGTGCGCGAATACATCGAGGCGCACCAGCGCGACACCTGCTACGACGACGTCGAGCCGATTGCCCGCGCCCAGTGGCAGCGTGAACAGGCAGCTCGCGCGCTGCGCCCCCCGCTACTGCTGCTCGACACCCACCTGCTGAGCAACCGCCAGTGGAGCCGCACACTGTTTGGCAAAAGCCCGGCATGGATCGACGCCGTGCTGGCGCGCCAGCGCTATGACGCCATTTTTTTGCTGCCCCCCGAGGGCCTGCCCTGGCAAGCCGACGGCCAGCGCTGCCAGCCGCAGCTGGAACAGCGCCAGGCCTTTCATGCGCAGCTGCGCGACTGGCTGCAGGGCCACGGCCAGGCATTTACTGACGTGCCGGGCAGCTGGCAGCAGCGCTACCAGCAAATGGAACACGCCATCGCCGGCATGCTGCGCCCCTGTGCTTCCTGACCCATGGGCGGGCAGCTGGGCAAGCTCATGCCGCCGAGGCCCATGGGCATGCTTCAGGGGGCGGTGGTGCGTGGGGCAGCTTTCCTGGCCGGGGCTTTTTTCGCCTTCTTCGCTGCAACCTTCTTCACGGGCACTTTCTTCACGGCGGGCGCCGCGGTCTTTTTCGCCACCGCCTTTTTTCCACGCTTGGCAGGCTCCTCCGCCACGGCCAGATCGATGCCAAACACATCCGCCAACGCAGAATCGTCGAGCACCCTGGCCTTGGCCGGCTTTTTCTTCGGGGCGGACAGCACCGCCGCCTGGGCCGTCAGCAGCTCGCCCGCATCCACCTGGCGCAGCACGAACAGCAGCTCGGGCTTTTCGTCCAGGCGCGCGCCCACGCCGTAGAGCACGGCGGCCGCATGCTTGCACATCTGCGCCCAGTCGGGGCAGGAGCAGCCCAGGCCGATCTCGCCCGGCTTGGGGAACATGCCCTTTTCGCGCTCGCACACCCTGGCCATCACCGCCTGTGACAGCCTGCCCTGCAGCAGCTCGACCAGCGTGGCGATGGAGCCCGTGCAATCCGCCACCAGCGCCTGCCACTGCGCGGCCGGCAGGGGTGCAATGGCCTAGTAGAGATCCGAGCCCATGACCTTGGCGATGACCTTGCCCGGCGCGATCTGCAGGTCGATGACCGAGCCGTTGCGCACATAGGTTCTGCCGCGCGGCAGGCGGTTTTCGAAATCGCTATAAGTCTCCAGGTTGTCGCACCAGGCCTTGCCCCAGAAGGTCTTGGCGATGCTGCGCCCCTGCACGGCCACGGGTGACAGGCTCTGGCCCGCCTTGGCGGCCTCTTGCGCGGCGCGCTGCGCCTGTGCACGCCGCTTGGCGACGGGTACATATGGTTGCCAGCCCCAGCTCATGCTTCGATCCCCTGCAAGTCAAGTTTCACCAGGTCGAGCAACGCCTCGTCGCTCATCTCCGTCAGGTTGATTTCACCGCCGCCCTCCACCACGTCCTGCACCAGCTGCTGCTTGGTCCGGATCAGGGCGTCGATGCGCTCTTCGACGGTGCCGCGGACGATGAATTTGTGCACCAGCACGTTGCGGTGCTGGCCGATGCGGTAGGCGCGGTCGGTGGCCTGGTTTTCCACCGCCGGGTTCCACCAGCGGTCGAAGTGCACCACGTGCGAGGCGGCCGTCAGGTTCAGGCCCGAGCCGCCGGCCTTGATCGAGAGCACGAAGAACGGAACCTGCTCGTCCTCCTGGAAGCGCTTGACCAGCTCGCGCCGCCGCGCCACGGGGGTGCCGCCGTGCAGCACCAGGCCTTCGCGCCCGAAGACGCCGCCCAGAAACGCCGCCAGCGGCGCCGTCGTCTCCTGGAACTGAGTGAAGACCAACATCTTTTCCTGCCGCGCGGCCACGGTCTCGGCGATCTCGCGCAGGCGCGCAAACTTGCCGCTGGCCTCGGGCAGCCAGGCGCCGTCGCCCAGCCATTGCGAGGGGTGGTTGCAGATCTGCTTCAGGCGCATCAAGAACGAGAGCACCAGGCCCTTGCGCTCCATGCCGTCAGACCGTTCCAAGACCTGCTCCAGCGCCTTGACGGCCTGCTGGTAATGCGTGGCCTGCACGGCGCTCAGGCTGCACCAGGCGGTGACTTCGGTCTTGTCGGGCAGGTCGGCGATGACACGCTTGTCACTCTTCAGGCGCCGCAATATGTAGGGCCCCACCAGTTGGCGCAGCGGCGCGTACTGACCCGATTGCGCCAGCCGCTTGGCGAAGTTGGCAAGCACGCGCTCGCTGCTCAGCAGGCCGGGGTGGGTGAAGTCAAAGATCGACCACAGGTCGGACAGGCGGTTTTCCACCGGCGTGCCCGTGAGCGCGATGCGCGTGCCGGCCAGCAGCTTCTTCACCGCGCGGGTCTGCCGGGCCGCGGGGTTTTTGATGGCCTGGGCCTCGTCCAGCACGGCCAGGCGCCAGCGCTGCGCAGCCAGGGCCGGGGTGCGCGACAGCTGGCCGTAGGTGGTGATGACGAGGTCATGCCCTGCCAGCGCATCCGCATCGAGCGCCTGCAGCTCGGCGCGCGCCAGCGCCGACGGGTGGGCCAGCAGGCAGCGCAGGCTGGGGGCAAAGCGCTCGGCCTCTTGCGCCCAGTTGGCCAGCAGCGACGCCGGCGCCACCAGCAAGCTGGGGCCGGCGCCGGGCGCGGCCTTCTTCAAGACCAGCAGCAGGGCCAGCACCTGGATGGTCTTGCCCAGGCCCATGTCGTCGGCCAGGCAGGCGCCCAGCCCCAGGCGCGTGAGAAAGTGCAGCCAGCGCACGCCCTCCTGCTGGTAGGGGCGCAGCTGGCCCTTGAGCAGTCGGCCCGGATCGACGGCGGCCAGCGCCGCGGGCGTGCGCAGGCCGCGCAGCGCCTCGGCCAGCCAGGGGCCGGCGCTGATGCTGCTCCAGTCGGGGTCGGGGTCGGAGGCGTCCTCGGCCAGCGTCGCGCCCGAGAGCAGGCGCATGGCCTGCGCCAGCGGCATGCCGCCCTCGGCGTCCTGCTGCATCCGGCGAAAGCGATCGAGCAGGCCCGACAGGCGCTCGGCATCGACCTGCACCCATTGGCCGCGTATCCACTGCAGGCCGCCGGACTGCTCCAGCAGCTGGCGGATCTCCTCGGGGCTGAGCGGCTCGCCATCCAGGCTCACGTCCATCTGGAAGTCGAGCATGGCAGAAAGCCCCACGCCGCCAGCGAGCTGGCTGCCCAGCGCCACGCGCACCTGGGGCCGCGCCGGGCGGCCGCTGCGCCACTGCGCCGGCATGCGCACGACGATGCCCGCGGCCTCCATGCGCGGCAGGTCGGCGAGAAAGCGCAGCGCGTCATCCACCTCCCAGCGCAGCGGGTGGTAGATCTCGCCGGCCTCCACCATCTCGGCGATCCAGGCGCAGTCGGCCGCGGCGCGCTGCACCGGCGTCAAGAGCGACAACAGCTGCGCCTTTTTGCGCGTACCCGAAAACTCCTTGAGCGCCTGCGACAGCGGCACATGCTGGGCCTTGCCATGGGCCGACAGCCGCGTGGTGTAGGTGGCCAGGAAGGCAAAGGGCGCGTCCGGATCCTTGCGGTTCTCGGCCAGGTTGAAATGCACGCGGCCCACCAGATTCCAGGCGGGGTAATGGCTGGCGAGGAATGGCTGCAGGGGCTGGCCTGCCGCTGCGCAGGCCGCGTGCAGCGCGGCGTCCATGCCTTGCCACAGGGCCAGCAAGACCTCGGCGCTCAGGTACTCTGCCCCGGCCATGGGCGGCGCGTTCAGCAGTTGGGCCTGCAACGCCTCGGCGTCGGGTGGGGGCACGGCCGCTGCCGCGCCCTCATCGCCCGGCTGCGTGGTACGCAGCACCGTGAAATAGCGCACGGCCCAGTCCCGCCACCAGGCCCAGACCGGAGGCAGGGCACTGGCGGCGCACACACCGCCCAGGTGCAGCAAGCCCGGCCCCGCGCCTTGCGCGAAGGCCGCGGCAATGGCGCCCTGCAGGCCTTCGGGCAAAGGCGCGGCATCGGACTCGGGACGGCAGGAGAGATGGCCCGCCGGGGACAGGACAAGGGCCAGAGGTGCGGCTGGGGGCGTCATAACGCGAGAAGTGCCGCGGGCAGGCAATTGAAGGGAAAAACCGGCCGCAGCCCAATACCATCAAGCGCTGGCGGCTACGGTTTTCAAAACGGCCGGGCGCAGCCCTCAGCGCAGCGCTGGCGCCGCTTGCATGCCGCGCAGCACGGCCTCGCCAAAGGTGGCGCCAAAGCGGCGCGCCAGGCGCTCTGCCACGTTGTCGCGGCGCGTGTAATCGACGATGTCCTCGGCCTTGACCACCTCGCGCGCCACGTAGTCCAGGCTGCCCAGGTGGTCGGCCAGGCCCATGTCCACGGCCTGCTGGCCAGTCCAGAACAGGCCGCTGAAGGTGTCGTCGGTCGCCTTCAGGCGCTCGCCGCGCCCCTTCTTGACCGCGTTGATGAACTGCTGGTGGATCTGGTCGAGCATGGTCTGGGCGTAGGCGCGCTGCTCCTCGGTCTGCGGGCTGAACGGGTCGAGAAAGCCCTTGTTGCGCCCGGCCGTGAGCAGGCGGCGCTCGACGCCGAGCTTCTCCATCGTGCCGGTGAAGCCGAAGCCGTCCATCAGCACGCCGATGCTGCCGACGATGCTGGCCTTGTCGACGTAGATGTCATCGGCCGCCGCGGCGATGTAATAGGCCGCCGAGGCGCAGGACTCCTCGACCACCGCGTACAGCGGCTTGTCGTACTGAGCGCGCAGTCGCACGATTTCATCGTTGATGATGCCCGCCTGCACCGGGCTGCCGCCGGGCGAGTTGATCAGCAGCACCACGGCACGCGATCCGGAGTCGTCGAAGGCGTTGCGCATGGCCTCGACCACGGCGTCGGCGCCGGCGGCCGCGCCCGAGGCGATCTCGCCCTTGATGTCGATCACCGCGGTGTGCGGCGTGCTCTTGGTGGTGCTGGCCATGTCGCGCGTCATTGCTGCCCACACCAGCGCCAGCGCCAGCGCTATCCAGGCAAAGCGCCAGAAGATGCGCCAGCGGCGCGCGGCGCGCTGCTCGGCCACCGTGGCCAGCACCAGCTTCTCAAGCACCTGGCGCTCCCAGTTCGCCTCAGGGGCCGCAGAGGCTGGCCGCGCCTGCGAGGACCACAGGTCAGGGGCGGATGAGGCGTCGTCTTGTCCGCGGAAAGTGGGTTCGGTCATCGTGCTAGAACTCTACGGGTTGCAGTGTCGGGGCAGTATGCCAGTACACCTGCCCTGCTTCTTCGGTGATGTCGATCTTGGTCAGCGGCCCGCGCCCGGGCCCGCCGACGCAGGCGCCGGTGTCGGGCGCGAACACCGCGCCATGGGTGGCGCACACCAGCCAGCAGCCGCTGTCGTCGAAGAAATGGCCTTCCCGGTAGTCCATCTCCATCTGCACATGGGTGCAGCGGTTCAGGTAGGCGTGCACCTGCCCCTGGTGGCGCACCGCAAAGGCGCGCAGCACCTCGCCGCGCCAGCACACGTCAAAGGCCACGGCCAGGCCGCCGTCGGCCAGATCGGTGCTGGCGCACAGTGCGATGCGCCGGCTGGCTTCGTCGGCCATCAGGCGTTCTCCTGCAGCCAGCTGCGCAGCGCAGCCACCGTCGGCGCGACATACAGAGGCGCGAACGCGGCAAAACCCCGCGTGTCGTGCGCGCCATAGGCCACGCCCACGCTGGCGCAGCCGGCGGCGCGCGCCATCTCCAGGTCGTGCGTGGTGTCGCCAATCATCAACAGGCGCTGCGGCGCTACGTCGAACTCGGCCATCAGCTCCTGCAGCATCAGCGGATGGGGCTTGCCGGCGGTCTCGTCGGCGGTGCGCGAGCCGTCGAACACTCCGCGCAGCTGCGCCTGCGCCAGCGCCTGATCCAGCCCGCGCCGGCTCTTGCCGGTGGCCACGGTGAGCAGGTAGCCGTTGGCGCGCAAGTCGCGCAGCAGGTCGAGCACGCCGTCGAACAGGCTCAGCTCGTCCTGGTGCTGCAAATAGTGGTAGCGGTAGCGCAGCCCCAGATCGCGGTATTTCTCGCGCGGCACGTCGGGCGCGGCATGCGCCAGCGCGGGCTCCAGCGCCATGCCGATGACCCAGGACGCGGCCTCGTCGCTGGGCACGGCGTATCCCAGGTCGCGCACCGCCCCCTGGATGCTGCGCACGATGATGGCGGTGGAGTCGAACAGCGTGCCGTCCCAGTCGAAGGCGATCAGGTCGAAGCGGCGCGGGCGGGATTCAGGCATGGATGGGATCGGTAGAGAGAAAGGCCGCCAGCTCGGGCGGCAGCTCGGCGTGCAGGGTCAGGCGCTCGCCGCTGGCCGGGTGGTCGAACTGCAGGCGCCAGGCGTGCAAAAACATGCGCTTCAAACCCTGCTTGGGCAGCCGCTTGTTCAGCTCGAAGTCGCCATATTTGTCGTCACCCGCGATGGGGTGGCCCTGGCTGGCCAGGTGCACGCGGATCTGGTGCGTGCGCCCGGTCTTGATGGTCACCTCCAGCAGGCTCATCGCGGGCAGGCCCTGGAGCGGGCGGGCGGGGAGCTGCTCGCGCACCCTGACCAGGGTGATGGAGCGCATGCCGTCCGGATCCTGGGGCGTGGTCACGCGCACGCGGCGCTCGCCGTCTGCCTGCAGATATTTGTGCAGCGGCAGGTCGATGACCTTTTTATTGGCCGGCCAGGCGCCCTGCACCAAGGCCAAATAGGTCTTGCCGGTCTCGCGCTCGCGGAACTGATCCTGCAGGTGCTTGAGCGCCGAGCGCTTCTTGGCCACCAGCAAAATGCCCGAGGTCTCGCGGTCCAGCCGGTGCACCAGTTCCAGAAAGGGTGTCTGCGGCCGGGCGCGGCGCAACTGCTCGATGACGCCGAAGCTCACGCCGCTGCCGCCGTGTACGGCAACGCCTGCGGGCTTGTCGATGGCAATCAGCTGCTCGTCTTCGAGCAGGATGGGGAATTCGCGCGCCGGTGCGGGGCGCTCGGCCTTCTCCTGCACCTTGTCCGACACGCGCACCGGCGGCAGGCGCACCAGATCGCCCGCGGCCACACGCGCGTCGGCGCTGGTGCGGCCCTTGTTCAGTCGCACCTCGCCGCTGCGAATGATGCGGTAGACATGGGTCTTGGGCACGCCCTTCAGGTGGCGCATCAGGAAGTTGTCCAGGCGCTGGCCGGCACTGTCGGGGTCGACTTCCAGCAGCCGGGCGGCCGGGGCAGGCTTTGAATTGCCCCCTATAATCGGTTTCACCTGCGTGGCGGATGTGTAAGCGGTTGAAGCGTCTGGAGTGTACCGGACACGGCCCGACTAGCCGCGCAGCGTGGTCGATGCCGGCGATCGCGGTGCGGATTCAATCAAGCGCACCACGAGCGAAGGGCAGACGCATAGACACCAAGATACGGAATTTTCAAGCCGGTACGCGCTGATGCAACAGGGCGTGCCGGCCAATCAAAGCGAAATCATGTGGGTTGTACTGGTCTGGATCATGTCGCTGGGGCAAGGACGCGCGTCCTTGCCCCAGCCATGCGCCGTCCGGCCGCAGCCCGCGCACAAGACGCCCCGCGTGCCGTCCGGCACCATTGAGGCGTCGATTTTGCGACTCGCTCCCCTTCACGCACCGCCCTTGCGCGCGCGCAGCAGCAGCTAGTCGGCCCGCCCGGGCGCGCCCAGCGCGCCGGCGTTTCCTGGTGTTCTCATGCCTTGCCCGCGGCATCCCTGGCCTCTTCGGAGGTCGCTGGATGTTTGACGCGGCCCTGCACGGAGTGCAGGCCGCACGACAAGAACTGAAACAAAGGACACGCATCATGAAACGGATGCTCATCAACGCCACGCAGCCCGAAGAGCGCCGCCTGGCCATCGTGGACGGCCAGAAGCTGCTGGACTACGAGATCGAGATCGAAGGGCGCGAGCAGCGCAAGGGCAACATCTACAAGGCGGTGGTGACGCGCGTCGAGCCGTCGCTCGAAGCCTGCTTTGTCGACTACGGCGAGGATCGCCACGGCTTCCTGCCGTTCAAGGAAATCTCCAAGCAGTATTTCGCCGAGGGCGTCTCGCCGTCGCAGGCACGCATCCAGGACGTGATCAAGGAAGGCCAGGAGCTCATCGTCCAGGTCGAGAAGGAAGAGCGCGGCAACAAGGGCGCGGCACTGACCACCTTCATCAGCCTGGCCGGCCGCTACGTGGTGCTGATGCCCAACAACCCGCGCGGCGGTGGCGTCTCGCGCCGCATCGAGGGCGAGGACCGCGCCGAGCTCAAGGAGGCGATGGATCAGCTCGAATACCCCAAGGGCATGAGCATCATCGCGCGCACCGCCGGCATTGGCCGCTCGGCCCCCGAGCTGCAGTGGGACCTGAACTACCTGCTCAAGCTGTGGAGCGCCATCGACGGCGCCGCCAAGGCGGCCAAGGGCGCCTTCCTGATCTACCAGGAATCGAGCCTGGTGATCCGTGCGATCCGCGACTACTTCAACAATGACATCGGCGACATCCTGATCGACACCGACGACATCTACGAGCAGGCGCAGCAGTTCATGGCGCACGTCATGCCCGAGCATGCCGCCCGCGTCAAGCGCTACCGCGACGACGCGCCGCTGTTCTCGCGCTTCCAGATCGAGCACCAGATCGAGTCCGCCTACGCGCGCACCGTCACGCTGCCGTCCGGCGGCGCCATCGTCATCGACCACACCGAGGCGCTGGTCAGCGTGGACGTGAACTCGGCGCGCGCCATCAAGGGCGGCGACATCGAGGAGACCGCCACGCGCACCAACCTGGAGGCCGCCGACGAGGTGGCGCGCCAGATGCGCCTGCGCGACCTGGGCGGCCTGCTCGTGATCGACTTCATCGACATGGAAGAGTCGAAGAACCGCCGCGAAGTGGAGAACCGCCTGCGCGACGCGCTGCGCCAGGATCGCGCCCGCGTGCAGTTCGGCACGATCAGCAAATTCGGCCTGATGGAGATGAGCCGCCAGCGCCTGAAACCGTCGCTGTCCGAAGGCGCCCACATCCGCTGCCCGCAGTGTGACGGCACCGGCCACGTGCGCGACACCGAAGGCTTCTCGCTGCAGATGCTGCGCATGATCCAGGAGGAGTCGATGAAGGACAACACCGCCGCCGTGCACTGCCAGGTGCCGGTGGAGGTGGCCAGCTTTCTGCTCAACGAGAAGCGCAACGAGATCGCCAAGATCGAGCTGCGCAAGCGCGTGTCGGTCATGCTCATCCCGAACAAGAGCCTGTCCACGCCGCACTACCGCCTCGAGCGCTTGAAGCACGACGATCCGCGCCTGGACAACCTGGACGCAAGCTATCAACTGGCCGAAGTGCAGGAAGAGCAGACCCAGGTCACGCGCCGCTCGCAGGAGCCGACCAACAAGCAGCAGCCGGTGATCAAGGGCGTTCTGCCCGACGCGCCGGCGCCGGTCGCGCCCCCACGGCCCGAGCCCGCCGCGCGCAGCCAGGGCCAGGGTGGGGGCCAGCGCAGGACTGGCGCTCAGGGCGGCAGCGCCAGCGCGCCGCGCCCCGCGCCCGCCGCGCCGGTGCAGGAACAGGGCTTTTTCGCCTGGATCAAGAGCCTGCTGGGCTTTGGCCCGGCGCCCGCGCCACTGGCCCCTGTGCAGACTGCACAGCCGGCCGAGCCCGCCACGGCCGAAGGCCGCCGCGACGGCCGCGGCCGCCGCGGTGGCGAAGGCCGCGGCGAGCGCAGTGGCAGCGGCCGTAACGGCGAAGGCCGTGGCCGCCGCGGCGAAGGCAGAAACGCTGACACCCGCAATGGCGAAGCTCGCAACGGCGACGGCCGCAGCGGCGAGGCACGCAGCGGTGAAGCCCGCGAAGAACGCAGGGAACGCAGCGAGCGCCGCCCGGCCCGCGGTGACGGCGAGAGCCGCCGCGACGGCCGCAGCAGCCGCGACCGCGACGCAGCAGGCGTGAACGCAGCAGCCGACGACAGCGCCGCGCCCACGCAGCGCAGCGACGCCGGCGAGGGCCGCGAGCGGCGCGAGCGCAGTGAACGCAGCGAACGCGGTGAGCGCCGCCCGCGCGGCACGGCTCAGGAGCAGGCCGAAACCACCAATGCGAATCTGCTGCCCGAGCAGGCCGCCGACCAACTGCCCGCCGACGCCAGTGCACCCGCCAATGGCGAGGACGGCGCCGAGCAGCGCCGCGAGCGCCGCTCGCGCGACCGCTATGGCCGCGACCGTCGCCGCAGCGGCGGCCCGCGCACCATCGACGCCGACGCGCCGGCAGCCGCGCTGGATGGCGAGCCCGCAGAGGATCAGGCACTGGCAGCCGCCGCGCCCGCTGGCGAGGCTGCCGAGCCGCCGCGCCGCAGCTACTTTGCGGCTCCCGCACAGCAACCCAGCCCTGCGCCGGTCGCGGAACTGACCGAGACGGCCGAGGCCGCGCCGCAGCCAGCAGCTGATGCCACCGACAGCGCAAGCGCCGCCACACCCGCGGATGTGCAGGAGCCGGCCCAGCCCGAGCAAGCCACGCAAGTGGCACAGGAGGCAGATGCGGCAACGGCACCGGCCGAAGCGGTCACGCCGGCCAAAACGGCTGAAGTCGAGGCTGAATCCGCGCACCTGCCGCAGATACAGGGCTTCGAGCTTCCGATCCAGAAGCTGCAGGACATCGCCCAGGCTTCCGGCCTGCAGTGGGTCAACTCCGACGCCGACAAGGTGGCCGCGGTGCAGGCCGCGATTGCCGCCGAGCCGCAGCCCATCCACGTACCGCGCGAGCGCCCGCCGATGGTGGAGATCGACGAGACGCCGCTGATTCTGGTGGAAACCCGACGCGACCTGTCGGCCATGAAACTGCCGTTCGACACACCGGCCGACCGGGCCTGAACCACCGCGCCAACGCGCGCCGGGCGGCCCAGCCCCCGGCAACCCGCGCCATCGCCGTCGCCGCGGCGGTGGCGTTTTTTTCTGCTACGCTGGCCCGCTCCCATTCACGCACCGCCCACAGGAAGCCGTCGCATGCTGTTCGTTCTCTCGCCCGCCAAGTCACTGGACTACGACAGCCCCATCGACGCCGCCCTGCCCCACACCCTGCCGCAGTACGCGGCGCAGGCGGGCGAGCTGGTCGAGGTGCTGCGCGAGAAGTCGCCGCAGGACGTTGCGTCGCTGATGTCGATCAGCGACGCACTGGCCGCGCTCAACGTCGCGCGCTATGCCGCCTGGAGCCCCAGCTTCACGCCGGCCAACGCCCGCCAGGCGGTGCTGGCCTTCAACGGCGACGTGTACGAGGGGCTGCAGGCAGCCACGCTATCGGCACGCGACCTGGACTGGGCGCAGCAGCACCTGCTGATCCTGAGTGGCCTGTACGGCGTGCTGCGCCCGCTCGACCTGATGCAGCCCTACCGGCTGGAGATGGGTACGCGCCTGGCGACCGCGCACGGCGCCAATCTCTACCAATTCTGGGGCGGCCGCATTGCCGAGCACATCGACGCGCTGCTGCACGCCGACGGCCACAAGGGCGATCCGGTGCTGGTCAACCTGGCGTCGCAGGAGTATTTCAAGTCGGTCGACCGCAAGACGCTGCGCGCACGCGTCGTCGAATGCGTGTTCGAGGACTTCAAGGGCAGCGGCTACAAGATCATCAGCTTCTACGCCAAGCGCGCGCGCGGCCTGATGGCGCGCTGGGCGATCACCGAGCGCGTCCGCCACGTGCAGCAGCTGCAGCGCTTCGACCTGGACGGCTACGCGTTCGCGCCGTCGGCCTCCAGTGCCGACCGCCTGGTGTTTCGCCGCGGCGGCGTCTGAACGCGACCGCCGCCATGGCAACACAGTCCCCACAGCCATCCGAACCCTTCATCGCGCCGCAAGGCGCCCACATCGACCTGGATGGCCACCCCACCGACGTGCTGATGCGCCTGGAACACCCGCGCGTGGCGCTGCTGGGCGGCCTGCTCACGCCGGCGGAATGCCAGGCGCTGATCGACTGCGCCCGCCCGCGCCTCGCGCGCTCGCGCACCGTGGTGGCAAGCACCGGCGGCGAGGAGATCAACGCCGACCGCACCAGCCGCGGCATGTTCTTCGAGCGCGGCGAAACCGCGCTGATCTCGCGCATCGAGCAGCGCATTGCCCGCCTGCTGCATTGGCCGGCCAGCCACGGCGAGGGGCTGCAGGTTCTGCACTACCGCCCGGGCGAGCAGTACCACCCTCATTACGACTATTTCGACCCGGCACAGCCCGGCGCGGCCACGCTCTTGAGTCGCGGCGGCCAGCGGGTGGCCACGCTCATCCTGTATCTGAACCAGCCCGCACTGGGCGGCGACACCGACCTCCCGCAGGCCGGCCTGCACATTGCCGCGCACCCGGGCAACGCACTGTTCTTTGCCTACCCCCAGGCCCACCCCGACAGCGCCACGCTGCACGCGGGCGCGCCGGTGCTGGAGGGCGAGAAATGGATTGCCACCAAGTGGCTGCGTGAACGGGTTTTCTGAAAACCCGTTGGGATTCTGAAGAAACCTACTGCGCCACCAGCCGCCACAGCGACGTGATCTCGGCCGCGCGGGCGGCATGCAGCACGTCACCGGCGTCCCGCGCCTTGGCGTGGCCCGGGCGAGCATCCTGCCGACCGGCAACGCGCAGGCCTGCGTCCTCCACCCACTGCAGCAGCTGCGCGCGCGTGCGCAAGCCCAGGTGCTCGGCCAGATCCGACAGGATGAGCCAGCCCTCGCCACCGGGCGCCAGATGAGCGCGCAGGCCGGCCAGAAAGCCGCGCAGCATGCGGCTGTCCTCGTCGTACACCGCGTGCTCCAGTGGTGTGGCCGGGCGCGCCGGCAGCCACGGCGGGTTGCAGACGACGAGCTGCGCCTGCCCTTCGGGATACAGATCGGCGTCACGCAGTTCGACCTGTGCGCTGCAGCCCAGGCGCTGCAGGTTCTCGCGCGCGCAGGCCAGTGCGCGCGGCGACTGGTCGGTCGCCACGACGCGCGCCACGCCCCGGCGCACCAGCAGCGCCGCCAGCACGCCGGTGCCGGTGCCCAGGTCGAAGGCCAGGCGGCAATCGGCGGGCAGCGGCGCCTGGGCGACCAGGTCGACATATTCGCCGCGCACCGGCGAAAACACGCCGTAGTGCGGGTGGATGCGGTCATGCGGCGCGTCGCCCAGCGCCGGCACCGCCACGCCCTTCTTGCGCCATTCATGCGCGCCCACCAGGCCCAGCAGCTCACGCAGCGACGCCACCACGGCCTGCCCTGGCGGCGGCCCCCAGGCTTCCAGGCAGGCCTGGCGCCAGTCGGGAGCGCGGCGCAGCGCAATGCCGTAGTCGCCCTGCAATTCGACCAGCACCTGGCCCAGCAAATGGGCACGCTGGCCGCGCGCCTGGCGCTCGCGGTGAAATGCCTGGGCGCTGGCCTGCTCGGGAGTGGGCTGCGGCGGTTCCTGCAGCGCGGTGCGCTGGCGGCCACGCTTGCGCTGCTGGCCACGCTCTATGCGCCGCGCCATCGCCTGCAGCAGGTGGCGCGCCTCCTGAAAGTCGCCGCGCCACAGCAGCGCCGTGCCTTCGCGGGCCAGGCGCAGCGCCACATCGGCGCTCAGCCCGGCGTCCACGCACTGCACGCGCCGCGGCGGCGCGCTGCCCGCCTCGCTGCGCCACAGCGCACTGCACGCTGCGCCCTGCCCGCTCCAGGAGACGAGGGCACGCGCATCGGACGCGGCGCCTGGCGTCACATCCGGTGCTGTCTGTGGGCCGTTCTGTGTCATGGCTGCTTGCGGCCCGTGGCGCAGGGGCTCAGTTGATCGTGCGCTGCAGGCGCACTTCCTCGATCTTGATGGAGCCGACGACCGAGGTCTTGGCCGTGGTCATCTCGCGCTTGAAGCCGGCGATTTCATGAAAGCGCAGCGCGCGCTCGTTGCGCAGCGGCACCCATGCGGTCACCGTGGTGCAGCCCTCCTCGGCCAGGCCGTCGCGCGCCGCGTCCCACAGCGCCAGGCCCACGCCCTGATCCCAGTGAGTGGGCGAGGCGTAGATGGCCCAGATCTCCCCGGTGGTCTGGCGGGTCTTGGGGTCGCGCGAGCGGTCGAAGCCGACGAAGCCAACGATCTTGTCGCCGTCGATCGCCACCTGCACCTGCGGCTCGCAGTATTCGATGGCCTCGCGCCAGTAGGCCTGGCGCTTCTCGACGGAGGACAGCATCTTCAACTGCTCATCGGGCAGCATGCCGCGGTAGGCCTCCTGGGTGGACGTGGAGTGGATTTGTGCAATGGCCTTGGCGTCACGCAGCGTGGCCGGACGTACCTGAATGTTCGACATGGGGAAAACGAGATAACGGGATATACGAGAAAACCCGGCATTCTCGCAAATTCACGGTTCTGCGCCAATCCCTGTGCAACTGCCCCGCGCATATACACCAGTTTGCACTCCAAACTTGACAAATGGCGCACAACCGCGTTTACACGCGTTTACAGCCAGCGTCGCAGCAAACCCATGACCCGGTCGAAGCGCGCGCCATAGGGCGGATACAACAGCGCGCCACCAGACCAGCGCGGCTGCACCAGCACCGCCTTTTCATGGCTCAGGCGCGCAAAGCCCCGCTCGCCGTGGTAGTTGCCCCAGCCGCTGTCGCCAACGCCGCCAAAGGGCAGCCTGTCATGCGCGATGTGCAAGAGCGTGTCGTTGACGGTGACGCCGCCGCTGACGGTGCGGCGCAGCACCTCGGCCTGCGCCTGCGTGTTGCGGCCGAACCAGTACAGCGCCAGCGGTCGCGCGTGCGCGTTGATGAAGGCCACCGCGTCGTCGAGCCGCTCGTAGCTGACCACCGGAAGCACCGGGCCGAAGATCTCCTCCTGCATCAGCTGCATCTGGGCGGTCACGCCCAGCACCAGCGCTGGCGCCATCTGGCGCCCCACGCCGTCGCCAATGCTTTGCGCGGGCGCTGCGGGAGCGCCGGCGACCGGCGCCATGGTCTGCACCTGCGCGCCCAGCGTCTGCGCCTGCTGCACCAGGGTGCGCAGGCGCGCCAGGTGGCGCGGCGTGATGATGGAGGCGTAGTCGGGGTTGCCCGCGAAATAGGGGTACAGCCGGGCCACGGCGGCGCGAAAGGCGTCGGCAAACGCCGCCTCGCTGCCGCGCGGCAGCAGCACGTAGTCGGGCGCGATGCAGGTCTGGCCGCCGTTGAGCAGCTTGCCATGCGCGATCTTGAGCGCCGCGTCCTGCAGGTCGCAGTCAGCGTCGACGATGGCCGGCGACTTGCCGCCCAGCTCCAGCGTCGTCGGCGTCAGGTTGGCCGCCGCCGCCAGCGCCACCTTGCGCCCGACGGCCGTGGAGCCGGTGAAGATCAGGTGATCCAGCGGCAGCGACGCGATGAGCGCGGCGATCGCCGCGTCGCCCTGCACGACTGCCATCTCCTCTGGGGCGAAGAACTGCCCGACCGAAGCGGCCAGCTGCGCGCTGGTGTGCGGCGTGAGCTCGCTGGGCTTGACCAGCACGCGGTTGCCCGCGGCCAGCGCGGCAATGGCCGGTGCCAGCGCCAGCTGCACCGGGTAGTTCCAGGGCGAGATGACGCCAACGACGCCCAGCGGCTGGCGCTGCACCCAGGCGCGCGCCGGCTGCAGGAAGAACGGCGTGCGCACCCGCTGCGGCCTGCTCCAGCACGCCAGATGGCGCAAAGCGTGCGCCATCTGGCTGCGCAGAACGAACAGGTCGGCCACCTCGGTCAGGCGCTGCGAGCGCATGCCGAAGTCGGCCTGCACGGCGGCGGCCAGCGCCGGGCCATGCTCGTCGAGCAGCTTGCGCAGGCGCAGCAGGCGCTCGCGGCGCAGCACGACTGGCACGTCGGGCTGGGCGCGACTGGCCTGGTGCTGGGATTCGAACAGGGCACGGATGGCTTCGGGCGTCATGCCGACGATGATAGGTGCAGCATGTCGTCCCCGCGCGGGAACCGGGCAAGCACACCGCCCGCGCAGCGGCCTATCCGTGCACCAGCGAGCTGACGATCACGACCGCGGCCGCGCCGGCGATCAGCCAGCCGATCTGCACCACGGTCTGCAGCGCGGTCAGGCGTTTTTGCAGCTGCGGAATCAGGTCGGCCAGCGCCACGTAGATGAAGCTGCTGGAAGCGACCACGAGGAAGTACGGCAGCGCCGCACTCCAGCCCTGCACCAGCCCGTAGCCGGCCATGCCGCCCAGCGCCGTGGCCGAGCCGGCCAGCGACACCTTGGTCAGCGCCAGCTTGCGGCTGCCCATGGCATGGCGCAGCACGACCAGGTCGCCGATGTGGTGCGGCACCTCGTGTGCCAGCACCGACAGCGCGGCCACCAGCCCCAGGCGCCAGTCGGCCACGAAGGCCGAGGCGATGAGCACGCCATCGCCAAAGCTGTGCACGCTGTCGCCGGTCAACAGTGCCCAGCCCGAGGGGCGCGGGCCATCGCCCGCGTGGCCATGGCCGTGGTGGTGGCCATGATGGTGGCCGTGCTGGTGGCCATGAGGGTCGTTCAGGTGCTGCGCCTCGGGCCCTTGCGTATTCTCGTGGCCGTGGTGCCACAGCTCGGCCTTCTCCAGCACGAAGAAGAACACCAGTCCCATCAGCAGCACGGCAAACAGGTCGTGCGGCTCGGCGCCGGACTCGAACGCCTCGGGCAGCAGGTGCATGAAGGCGGTGGCCAGCAGCGCGCCAGCGGCCAGGCTCAGCAAATGCTGGGCGCTGACGTTCCAGCGTCCGCCCAGCTGCAGGCGCAGTACGGCCGCAGCCAGCCAGACGCTGCCAATGCCGGCGGCCAGCGTGGCCAGGAGAATCGCGATCAAGATCATGGCGTGCTCGCCCGCTCCCTAGTACAGCAACCCGGAAGTATCGAAACATGAAAGCGCGTCTTCGCACCCATGGCGGCGTTGCAAATCCTCGCGATAGCTACGGCTATCGCTGCGGTTTGCGCCTTGCCCTGGGCACGAATCCATCGCTTTCATTGTGTTCCTCTACTTCCAGGTTGCTGTACCAGAGCAGGCATGAAAGTCCAAAAAAGAAAGCCCCGAAGGGCTCTGTGCAGAAAAAACCGGTCTGGCACTCCCGCATCGTGCGGATCTGTGTGCCACGTCCGCCGATCTTAGCGCTGCTGTCAAGCCCGCGCTGCGGTGGGGCAGCGGGGCCACCGGTCAACGCGCGTCGTGCGAATGGATCTGCAGCGCCTCCAGAAAGCGCGACACCATGTTGTACGCGGCCACGGTAGCCGTGAGCTCGACCAGGTGACGCGGCGCGAAGTGCGCGGCCACCGCGCGATAGACCGCGTCGTCCACCTGCACCTGGAGCGTCATCGCGTCGGTGTAGGCCAGCACGGCGCGGGTGCGCTCATCAAAGCAGCCGCTGGCCTGCCAGTCCTGCAGCGCATCGAGCTGCTGCTGGCTCACGCCCTCCTTGAGCGCGATCGGCGCGTGCTGGTCGGCCTCGTAGGGCGCGCGGTTGAGCTGCGCCACGCGCATGATTACCAGCTCGCGCAGGTCGCCCGGCAGGCTGCTGTGCAGGCGGATCGCGCTCAGGTAGTCGAGCCAGCCCTCGGCCACCGGCGGGCTGTGCATCAGCATCTGGTACAGGTGCAAAATGCTGCCGCGCTCGGCCACAATGCGTTCGGCCAGCGGCAACACCTCGGTGTGCGTGCAATCGGCGTATTCCAGGCGTGCCATTCCAACTCCCCAGGCTTGGACAAAAGCCGAAGTATCGCCCACGCTGCATGCAGCGCAGCGCCGGTGCACGCCGCCGGCACGGCCAGCCGGCGGCGCGGCGCGCGTCCCTCGGGCGACAATGCAGCACAGACCAGTCACACATAAGACAGACCATGGACGAGCCCATTCTTAACATCGAAGAACGTGAAGCGATCAATGCCGGTCGCTGGTTTTCCTCGCTCTCCCCCTCGCTACGCCACGACATCCTGAGATGTACCTACGTCAAACGATTCAAGAACGGCGCGCTGATTGCGGCGCGCGGCGATCCGCCCGAAGAGTGGATCGCCTGCGCCAAGGGCGCCGTTCGCGTCAGCTCGACCTCGCTGTCGGGCAAGCAGATCACGCTGACCTATGTCGAGCCGGGCATCTGGTTTGGCGACGTGGCCATCCTGGACGGCGACCGGCGCACGCACGACGCCTACGCCCATGGCGACACGACGGTGCTGTGCGTCTCGCGTGCCGACTTCAAGAAGATCCTGGCGCAGCACGTCGAGCTGTACGAGGCGCTGATCCGGCTGCAGGCACGGCGCGTGCGGCTGCTGTTCGGCCTGGTCGAGGACTTGAACACGCTGCCGCTGCGCGCGCGCCTGGCCAAGCAGTTGCTGCACCTGGTGCGCAGCTACGGCGTGGCCAGCCTGGACTTTGGCGACGAGATCCGCATCGGCCTGCAGCTGGCGCAGGAGGAACTGGCGCAGCTGCTGGGCGCCTCGCGCCAGCGCGTCAACCAGGAGCTGAAGGCGATGGAGCGCGACGACGTGCTGCGCATCGAACCGGGCGGCCTGGTGGTACGCGACCGCAAGGCGCTGCTCAAGATTGCCGAGAGCGCCGTGTAGCCCCGCGCCGCAGCGCCCCCACCCTCCACCGGCCGTCGCGCCCGGGCTTGTGCCCGGATGAGGCGGCCGGTTTTTTTATCTCCACGAAGCGACCATGAACGACTACCAGCAATTCATCGGCACCCGAGCCGTCGCCCCCCAGCACGCCTTCGACACCGCCGCGCTCGAGCGCTGGCTGGCCCACCACGTCCCCGGCTTTGCCGGCCCGGTGCAGGTGGAGATGTTCAAGGGCGGCCAGTCCAACCCCACGTACAAGCTGAGCACGCCCACGGGCAGCTACGTGCTGCGCTCCAAGCCCGGGCCGGTGGCCAAGCTGCTGCCGTCGGCGCACGCCATCGAGCGCGAGTACAAGGTGATGAGCGCGCTGGCCGCCACCGACGTGCCGGTGCCGCGCATGCTGGCGCTGTGCGAGGACGAGTCGGTCATCGGCCGCGCCTTCTATCTGATGGAATTCATGGCCGGGCGCGTGCTGTGGGACCAGGCGCTGCCGGGCATGGCGCCGGCCGAGCGCGGCGCCGTCTACGACGAAATGAACCGTGTCATCGCCGCGCTGCACAGCGTGGACTTTGCCGCGCGCGGCCTGGCCGACTATGGCCGGCCGGGCAACTATTTCGAGCGCCAGATCGGCCGCTGGAGCAAGCAGTACCAGGCCAGCATCACCCAGCCGATCGCCGAGATGGACGAGTTGATGGCGTGGCTGCCGGCGCACATGCCGGCCAGCGCCAAGGACGAGAGCCGCGTGTCCATCGTGCACGGCGACTACCGGCTGGACAACCTGGTGTTCCACCCGAGCGAGCCGCGCGTCATCGCGGTGCTCGACTGGGAGCTGTCCACGCTCGGCCACCCGCTGGCCGACTTTGCCTACCACTGCATGGCCTGGCACATCCCGCATGAGCTCAGCCGCGGCATTGGCGGACTGGATCTGCCCGGGCTGGGCATCCCCAGCGAGCGCGACTACATCCACCGCTACTGCGAGCGCACCGGCATTGCCGACAGCGACCAGTTGCACGCCGACTGGAACTTCTACCTCGCCTACAACATGTTCCGCATCGCCGCCATCCTGCAAGGCATTGCCAAGCGCGTCGAGGACGGTACCGCCGCCAGCGCCCAGGCCAAGGCCGCCGGCGCCACCGCCCGGCCGATGGCGGAACTTGCCTGGTCATTCGCGCAGCGCGGCTGACCCACCACCCCACCGATTGCCACCAACGGAGAACACCATGGATTTCGACTATTCGCCCAAAACCAAGGAACTGCGCCAGCGCCTGCTGGCCTTCATGGACGAGCACATCTATCCGTCCGAAAAGCGCTGCGCCGAGGAACTGGCTGCCAACACCGCCGCCGGCCGACGCTGGACACCGCTCAAGACGATCGAAGACCTCAAGCCCAAGGCCCAGGCCGCCGGGCTGTGGAACCTGTTCCTGCCCGTGGACACGGCCGAGGCCTCGGGCTACCACGGCGCGGGCCTCACAAACCAGGAGTACGCGCCGCTGGCCGAGATCATGGGCCGCGTGCTGTGGTCCAGCGAAGTGTTCAACTGCTCGGCGCCCGACACCGGCAACATGGAGACCATCGCCCGCTACGGCAGCGAAGACATCAAGGCCACCTGGCTCAAGCCGCTGCTGGAGGGCAAGTTCCGCTCGGCGTTCGCGATGACCGAGCCCGACGTGGCGTCCAGCGACGCGACCAACATCGAGACGCGCATCGAGCGCCACGGTGACGAATACGTCATCAACGGCCGCAAGTGGTGGACCAGCGGCGCGATGGATCCGCGCTGCAAGGTGCTCATCACCATGGGCAAGACCGACCCCGAGGCGGCCCGGCACTCGCAGCAGAGCATGGTCGTCGTGCCCGCAGACACCCCGGGCGTCAAGATCGTGCGCGCGCTCAACGTCTTCGGCTACGACGACGCGCCGCACGGCCACGCCGAGGTGCTGTTCGAGAACGTGCGCGTGCCGGCCAGCAACATCCTGCTGGGCGAGGGCCGCGGCTTCGAGATCGCCCAGGGCCGCCTTGGCCCCGGCCGCATCCACCACTGCATGCGCCTGATCGGCCTGGCCGAGCGCTCGCTGGAGCTGATGTGCAAGCGCGCCGTCTCGCGCGTGGCGTTTGGCAAGACGCTGGCGCAGCAGACCGTGACGCAGGAACGCATCGCCGAGGCGCGCTGCAAGATCGACATGGCGCGCCTCTTGACCCTCAAGGCCGCGTGGATGATGGACACCGTGGGCAACAAGGTTGCGCGCACCGAGATCGCGATGATCAAGGTCGTCGCTCCGCGCATGGCCTGCCAGGTGATCGACTGGGCCATCCAGCTGCACGGCGGCGGCGGCATCAGCGACGACTTCCCGCTGGCCTTCAACTACGCCCAGGCGCGCACGCTGCGCTTTGCCGACGGCCCGGACGAGGTGCACCGCAACGCGATTGCCAAGTGGGAGCTGGGCAAGTACGCAGCGCCCAAGGCGCATTGATGCACTGATTGCCCATGCGGCCGCCCCGGTGGCCGCCGTACTTTCCACAACGCCCTGCCCCGCCCGGCAGGGCGTTGTGTTTCATCCGGAGGGTGAACCCCGCCCGCGCCGTCCTCGTGCAGCACCGGGAAATGCCGCGGCGCAATGCACAGCGCCAGCAGCAGCAGGATCGACAGCGCCACCATGCCCCAGTACAGCGCGTCGGTGGCCGCGCCCAGCGCGCCGCGCAAATAGGCGGCGGCCGCAGCGCCTGCGTGGCCGGCCTGCAGCGCGTCGATCACGCCGTCCACCCCGGCCGGCAGCTGGCCCTGCAGCTGCGCTGGGGCCCGGGCCAGGCGCGCGCCCAGCGTGGCGTTGAAGATGGCGCCGAACAGCGCCGCGCCCAGGCTCTGCCCCAGGTAGCGCGCAAACATGTTGGCACCGGTGACGACGCCGCGCCGCCCCCAGTCGACGACCGACTGCATGCCGACCAGCAGCGGCGTGGACAACAGGCCGAAGCCCGCGCCCAGAACGATCTGGTCGAGCACCACCAGCGCCACCGGCTGCGGGCGCGGCATCAGCACGAAGGCCAGCGACGCTGCGAGGATCAGCACGCCGCCCACCAGCGCCGCGTCGCGAAAGCCCAGGCGCAGATAGACCTTGCCCGACAGCGCCGACGCCAGCGGCCAGCCTATGCTGATGCACGCCAGCACCAGGCCGGCGGCAATCGCGCCCAGGCCCTGTACCGACTGCAAGAACGTGGGCAGGTAGACGCTGGGCGCCATCATCACCAGGCCCATCGCAATCGTCGCCAGGTTGGAGCCCACCAGCGTGCGCCTGCGCCACAGCCAGCCGGGCATCACCGGCTCGCGCGCGCGCCGCTCCACCCATACCAGCGCGGCCAGCGCCAGCAGCGCTGCGCCAAAGACCAGCACCACCTGCCACGACGCCCAGGGCCAGACCTGGCCGCCCTGCAGCAGGCCCAGCATCAGGCAGGCCAGCGCGACCAGCAGCAGCGCACTGCCGGCGTAGTCGATGTGCGGATGGCGGCGCGCCAGCGACTCGTGCAGGTACACGCCGATCAGCGCCAGCGCCAGCGCGCCGATCGGCAGGTTGACCAGGAAGATCCAGTGCCAGGACACATATTCGACGAACGCGCCGCCCAGCAGCGGCCCGGCAATCGCCGCCATGCCCCAGACGCTGGACAGCCAGCCCTGCACCGCGGCGCGCTCCTCGACCGAATACAGGTCGCCGGCCAGCGTCATCACCGTGGCCATGATGGCGCCCGCGCCCAGTCCCTGCAGGCCGCGGAACACGATCAGCGCATGCATGTTCCAGGCAAACGAGCAAGCGGCCGAGCCCGCCAGAAAGATCAGCGTGCCGGCCAGCAGCACGGGCTTGCGCCCCACCAGGTCGGACAGCTTGCCGTAGACCGGAATCGTCACCGTCTGCGCGACCAGGTAGACCGAGAACACCCAGCTGACCAGCGCCAGACCGCCCAGGTCGCCGACGATCTGCGGGATGGCGGTGGAGACGATGGTGGTGTCCATGGCCGCCAGCATCATCATCGCCATCAGCCCGGCCAGCACCCAGCGGCGCGTGTCGCGCGTGGGCTGCGGTGCGGGTTGATTGGGAGAAGGCGGGGTGGCTGCGGGCGTCATGGCACTTATCGTTCGTACGGCCCGCGATTGTGGCCCCGCCGCCAAGGCCTTGCCGCGCCCACGGTCGCGGCAGGAATCGGCAAGCCCTGCCGACTAGGGCCTGTTAACGCTATTTTTGGCGGTGCGAACATACTCAAAACGGCGTCAATCGAGACGTGCGACGCAGCCCAGACTGGGTGTCTGGGCAAGGAGCGCAACGAAGAGTGGCGCCGTTTTGAGTATGTTCCCTTCGGGTTGCGATCAAAAGGGCCATCGCCGGCGTTGCCAGCCTTGCCAAGGGTGGCACCTTGGCTGCGGCTGGCGCCTTGGCGAGTGGCCCTTTTGATCACAACGCATCCGTCAAAAATAGCGTTAACAGGCCCTACAGGCCCAGCTGGCGCGCCGCCAGATCCTTCATGATTTCCTCGGCACCGCCGCCGATCATCATGACCTTGACCTCGCGGTAGATGCGCTCGCTGACGGTGCCGCGCATGAAGCCCATGCCGCCCAGAATCTGCACCGCCTGGTCGGCGCAGTGCTGCATGGTCTGCGTGGCGTGGTTCTTGAGCATGCAGACCTGCGCGACCCAGTCGGCGCCGGTGTCGCCCGCGTCGGCGCGCGCGGCGATCACCTCCAGCCAGGCGGCGGTGGACTGGATGCGCATCTGCATGTCCACCAGCTTGTGGCGAACCACCTGGTGCCCGGTGAGCAGCTGGCCAAAGGTCTTGCGCTGGCGCGCCCAGGCCAGCGCCTCGTCGTAGCAGGCCTGGGCGTAGCCCAGGGCCGACGCCGCCAGGCCGAAGCGCTCGGCGTTGAAGTTGGCCATGATGATGCGAAAGCCCTGGCCTTCCTCGCCCAGCAGGTAGCGCGCGGGCACGCGCACGCCGTCAAAGCGCAGGTGGGCGGTGTCCGAGCTCAGCCAGCCCATCTTGGACAGGCGCGAGCGCGACAGACCTGCGCTGCCGCCCGGCACCAGCAGCATCGAGATGCCGCCGGCGCCCTTGCTGCCCGGCTCGCCGGTGCGCACCGCCACGGTGATCCAGTCGGCGCGCATGCCCGAGGTGATGAAGATTTTTTCCCCATCGACGATGTAGTCGCCGCCGTCGCGCCGCGCGGTCGTTGCCAGCTGCGCCACGTCCGAGCCGCCGCCGGGCTCGGTGATGGCCAGCGCCGCGATCTGCTGGCCAGCCAGCACCGGCGGCACCACCTCGGCGCGCACCGAGGCGCTGCCATGCGCCAGCACCGGCGGCAGGCCGATGTTGTGCGAGAACAGGCTGGCCAGCACGCCGCCGCTGGCGCCATGGCGCGCCAGCGCCTGCCACAGCGGCAGGCGAAGCGCGTAGCTGGCCGGCGTGCCGCCGTATTCCTCGGGGTAGCCAATGCCCAGCAGCCCGAGTTCTGCCGCGCGTTGATAAAGCGCGCGCGGGAACTCGCCGGCCTGGTCCCAGGCATCGGCGTGCGGGGCGATCTCGGTCTTGGCGAAACGGACGATGCTGTCGGTCAGCGCCTCGCGCTCGGCGCGGTCGGTGTCGTGCAATGCGGCGGCGGTCATGCGTTGCGCTCCTGGCTTGCAGCGAACACGCGCGGCGTGACCGCGCGGTGAAAGCCATTGAACGGCTGCACCGCCGCGCGGTCCGCGCCCGGGGCCTTGAGCGGCCATCCCATGCGCGCCTGCGGGCGCGCGCCATCGACGCGCAGCGTGCTGCCGCTGATGAAGCTGGCCGCAGGGCTGAGCAGGAAGACGATGGCCGCCGACACCTCGGCCTCGGTGCCCATGCGCCCCAGCGGCACGGTGCGCGGCATGGCGCGCAGGCGCTCTGCCGCCTCGGGCGGGTAGTTGTCCATGCCGCTGGACGCGATGTAGCCCGGCGCCACGGCGTTGACGCGCACGCCGGCCTGCGCCCATTCGACGGCCGCGGTCTCGGTGAAGCTCACCATGCCGGCGCGCGCCGCTCCGCTGTGGCCCATGCCGGGCATCGAGCCCCACATGTCGGCGACGATGTTGACGATGGCGCCGCCGTGCGCCGCCATCGCCTGCTTGTAGCACTCGCGCGCCAGCAGGAAGCCGCCGGTCAGGTTGGTGTTGACCACCGCCTCCCAGCCGCGCGCCGAGATGCTCGCCAGCGGCGCCATGAACTGCCCGCCGGCGTTGTTCACCAGCGCGTCGATGCGTCCGTGCGCGGCCAGCACCTGGCCGATCAGCGCCACCACCGCGTCTTCCTGGCGGATGTCGCAGGCGTGCCGGCTGGCGAGTCCGCCGTCGGCCTCGATCTCGGCCTGCACCGCCTGCAGCTTGTCGTCCTTGCGCCCGACCAGCACAACGTGCGCGCCCAGATGGGCCAGCTCGTGCGCGGTGCAGCGGCCTATGCCCGAGCCGCCGCCGGTGACGACGGCGACCTGGCCTCGCATCAGGCCCGGCGCGAAAACCGATTGATAGGAAGGCAGCTTGCCTGCTTCTGCGTTGCTCACGTCAGTCCTTTCGGATGAACAAGGCCATGGCCTGGTCGCTGAGCTGATCCAGCGTCATGCCCTTGCGGGGTGAAAACCATTGCACCGCCCAGTGCAGCGCGCCAAAGATGTACAGCCGGGCCACGCCCGGGTCGGCCTGCAGCGCACCTTGCGCGTGCAGTTGCTCAAGCACCGGGGCCCAGACGGCCTCGTAGCGATCCTTGATGCCAGAGACGTCGTTGCGCTGCACGGCGGTGAGCGAGCGCCACTCATAGAGCATCACCGGAATGAAGCCGCTGCGCGGGCCCAGCAGCACCTCGAAGTGGTGGCGGATCAGCGTGCGCAGGCGCTCGGCGATAGGTGTGTCGGGCGCCAGCGCCTGCATGGCCTGCTGCTGGCTCAGCTCGGCCTGCAGCATGCCCTCGTGCATCACGGCGTGCAGCAGGTCGCTCTTGCTCTTGAAGAAGTAGAACGGCGAGCCGCTGTGCATGCCGACCGCCGCGGCAATGTCCCGCACGCTGGTCGCCGCGTAGCCCTGGGTCAGGAACAGCTCGGCCGCGCAGTCCATCAGCGCGCGGCGGCGGTTGCCGTCGTCGATCTCCAGCGCCGTCTTGCGCGGGCGCCCGCGCGGGCGCCGCGCCGGCTCGGCCGGCGGCGGCGTTTGCGGTGCGGGCGCCGCTGGTGCTGCGGGCTTGCGGGTGCGCGTCATGGGCGGCAGGTTAGCAAAGCCGGATATTTTCAGCAAGCATTTGCTTTGTAAAAATCGAATGCTTGCTGGAAATGGCGAATACCCGCGCACGCCATGGCCGCGGTCAGCCGGGCCGCTGCGGGTGCCCGCAGAAAGAAACGTCAGCCGCCGGGCGGCAGAAAGCGCTGCAGCTGGGGCAGCGCCTGCTCCATCGCGCGGCGGCCCTCGGCAATCGCCTCGCTCGCGCGGTGAAAGTCCAACAGCCCCAGGTGGGCCAGCTGCGGCGTGACGACCACCTCGGGCGGATCGCCCGCCATGCGGCTGCGCGTGATGCGCATCTGCATGATGTTGACGCTGGTCATCACCACGTCGAGCACCGACGGCAATGGCGGCGGCGGTTGCGCGCCGCGGCGCTGCTGCACCCAGCCGCGCAGGCGCTCCATCCAGTCGCCCTCGGCGCCGTCGACGGAATTGCTGCCGTCTGGGGCGTCGCCCTCGGGCAGCTCCTGCACCTCGGCCGGCTGCAGCTCCAACGGCTGCAGGTGGTGCTGCAGAATGTCGCTGTTCAGGTCGACCGCGATCACGATGTCCGCGCCCATGGCGCGCGCCAGCGACACCGGCACCGGGTTGACGATGCCGCCGTCGACCAGCAGCCGGCCGCCGTCCTGCAGCACCGGCGTGAACAGCCCGGGCAACGCGATCGAGGCGCGCACCGCCTCGGCGATCGAGCCCTCGCGCAGCCAGACCTCGGCGCCCGAATGCAGGTCGGTGGCCACTGCCGCATACGGCAGCGGCGAGTCCTCGATCGCGAAGTCGGAGAAATTGCGCCGCCAGAAATCGATCAGCTTCTCGCCCTTGAGCATGCCGCCGGCGAGCCTGAAATCCATGAAGCCGAACACGTCGCGCAGGCCCAGCGACTGCACCCAGTCGGCCAGGCGCTGCAGGTCGCCCGCGGCGTAGGCCGCGCCCACCAGCGCGCCAATGGAGGCGCCGCACACCACGTCAGGGCGAAGCCCCGCGTCCTGCAGCGCCTGCAGCACGCCGATGTGCGACCAGCCGCGCGCCGAGCCGCTGCCAAGCACCAGGCCCAGGCGGGGCGTGCGCCGTGCCAGCACCATGCGCTTCAGCCCTGGCCGCGCCGAAGCAGCGCGTGCAGGCCGTCCTCGTCCAGCACCGGCACGCCCAGCGCCTGCGCCTTGTCCAGCTTGCTGCCGGCCTCGGCGCCGGCAACCACATAGCTGGTCTTCTTGCTGACCGAGCCGGCCACCTTGGCGCCAGCGGCCTCCAGCAGCGCCTTGGCCTCGTCACGCGACAGCGTGGGCAGCGTGCCGGTCAGCACCACGGTGAGCCCGGCCAGCGGCAGGAGAGCGGCGCTGTCCGCCGCGGGCTCGGACTCGGTCCAGGTGATGCCGCAGTCGCGCAGCTGCTGCACCACGTCGCGGTTGTGCGGTTCGGCAAAAAAGTCGTGGATGGACTTGGCGACGATGGGGCCGATGTCGGCCACCTGCTGCAGCGCCTCGCTGCTGGCGTCCATGAGGGCGCCCAGCCCGCCAAAGTGGCGCGCCAGCTCCTTGGCCGTCGCCTCGCCGACGTGGCGCAGGCCCAGGCCGAACAGAAAGCGCGCCAGCGTCGCGCGCTTGGACTTTTCCAGCGCATCCAGCAAGTTTTGCGCAGATTTTTCGCCCATGCGATCCAGCCCCGCCAGTTGCTCCAGCTGCAGGTGGTACAGGCCGGGAAGGCTGGCGATGATGCCGTCGTCGACCAGCTGGTCGACCAGCTTCTCGCCCAGCCCCTCTATGTCCATTGCGCGGCGGTGGGCAAAGTGCAGCACCGCTTGCTTGCGCTGCGCGCTGCAGTACAGGCCGCCGCTGCAGCGGTGGTTGACCTCGCCCTTCTCGCGCACCACGGCGCTGGCGCACACCGGGCAGGCGGCCGGCATATGGAAGTTGGGCACGTAGTGCGCGCGCGCGCCGGGCACGCGGCCGACGACCTCGGGGATCACGTCGCCGGCGCGGCGCACGATGACCTGGTCGCCCACGCGCACGTCCTTGCGCCGCAGCTCGAACAGGTTGTGCAGCGTGGCATTGGTCACCGTCACGCCGCCGACGAACACCGGCGCCAGGCGCGCCACCGGCGTGAGCTTGCCGGTGCGCCCCACCTGCACGTCGATGGCCTGTACCGCGGTCACCACCTCCTCGGCCGGGTATTTGTGCGCCACGGCCCAGCGCGGCTCGCGCGTGACAAAGCCCAGCTGGCGCTGAAGCTGCAGGCTGTTGACCTTGTAGACCACGCCGTCGATGCCGTAGGGCAGGCTGGCGCGTTCGCCCCCCATGGTCTGGTGGTAGTCCGCCAGCGCCGCCGGCCCGTGCACCACGCGGACTTGCGCGGCCACCGGGAAACCCCAGGCCTTGAGCTGCATGAGCAGCGCGTAGTGCGTGGTAAACGCCGGGCCGCCCTCGGCCTCGGGCGTGACCTCGCCCAGGCCATAGGCAAAAAACGACAGCGGCCGCTGCGCCGCCACCGACGCGTCGAGCTGGCGCACCGAGCCGGCCGCGGCATTGCGCGGATTGACAAATGTCTTCTCGCCCAGCGCACGCTGGCGCGCGTTGAGCCGCTGCAGGTCGGCGCCGCGCATATAGACCTCGCCGCGCACCTCCAGCAGCGGCGGCGCGCCCGCGGGCAGGAGCAGCGGAATCTGGTGGATGGTGCGGATGTTGTGCGTCACGTCCTCGCCCACCTCGCCGTCGCCGCGCGTGGCCGCCTGCACTAGGCGCCCGCCCTCGTAGCGCAGATTCATGGCCAGGCCGTCGAATTTGGGCTCGGCAATGTATTCGACGGGCGGGTCGGACTCGGCCAGGCCCAGCTCGCGGCGCACGCGCGCGTCAAACGCCTGCGCGCCGCTGGCCTCTGTGTCGGTCTCGGTGCGGATGCTGAGCATCGGCACCTTGTGGCGCACCGGCGCCAGGCCGTCGAGCACGCCGCCGATGACGCGCTGCGTCGGCGACTCGGGCGTGACCAGCTGCGGGTAGGCGCTCTCCAGCGCCTGCAGCTGCTGGAAGAGGCGGTCGTACTCGGCGTCGGGCACCGTGGGCGTGTCCTGCACGTAGTACTCGTGCGCCCAGCGCACCAGCTGCGCGCGCAGCGCCTGCACCTTGTCGCGCACTTTGGCCGGAACCTCGGCGGGTGCCGCCGGCGGATCGAAGAAATCGGACTGCTGCGTCACGCCGCCCTCCCCTTGTGCATCAGCTGAACAGGCGCCGCGCCAGCGGCGAGCCCGCCGCCAGCTCGCGCGCGTCCAGGTGGTCGTACAGCTGCTGCAGGTCGGCGGCGATCGAGTCCAGCGCCATGGCCGGCAGCGCCACGCCGCTGTGGTCGCACAGCACGCCGTCCATGGCCCGGCACAGCGCGTCGGCCACTTCGCGCAGGCGCGCGAACGGCTCGTGCGCGCGCGCCACGTGGGCCACGTCCAGGCTGAGCGTGGTGTCGCGCACCGCGGTCTGCTCGGGCTCGTCGGACATGGCGGCCTGCGGGTCGTAGGACAGCGACAGCAGCGGCGGCAGGCCCTGGCCCGCGGGCAGCACCAGGCGCCCGGGCATGCTGCCGGGCACGAACCCCAGGCGCGCCGCGTGCTGCTGCACGTAGCCGGGGCTCCAGGCGGCCTGGCGCGCGCGCAGCACAAAGCTCAGCTGCGCGTCGTGGTCGCTGGCGAACTGGTCGAGCTCGCGCGCACGCGCCACCTCGGCGCGCATGTCGGGAAAGTCGGGCGCGGCGGCAATCGCGTCGGCAAACGCCTGCACCTTCATCACGAACTCGGAGAACTCGATGTCGTTGAGCGCGCCGCTGCGGTTGGCCAGCTGCACGCCCGCCTGCAGGTGGCGGTAGCGCTGGCCGGGCTGGGGCGTCTCCCACTGCTGCAGCGCGTCGTTGTAGCCCTCGATGGCAAATGGCTTGCTGCCGGCGCGGCGCGTGGGCGGCATGGCCGCCAGCGCTGCCTCGCCAGAGACCGGCTGGTCGGCCGCCAGCGGCGCGATCGCGTCGATCAGCGCGTCGAGCACGAACATGCGCCACTCGCCCACCGACAGCGGCCCGCGCACCGGCGCCGCGGGTTGCGCAGGCGGCTGCGCAGGCGCCCCGCCCTGCGCCGCATCCCCGGCCGCATCCGGCGCGGGCGCCGCGCCGGCCTCGCCCATGCCGGCGCCCTGGGCATATGCCTCGGCGCCGGGCTGCTCGTCGTCGCCAAACTCCAGGATGGGCTCGTGGCGCTGCAGGCCATCGCCCGGCGGGTCGCCGTCGGCACGCGCGGGCGGCGCATCGGGGCGGCGCGGCGCATGACGGCGCGCGTCCCAGGCGTTGTAGGCAATGACGGCGGCCAGCACGACGGCGCCGGCCAGGATCAGGAGAAGTTGGAAATTGCTCATGGTGTTCTTCAGGCCTCGGCCATCGACAGCGCGGACTGCATGTCCACCGCGACGATGCGCGAGACGCCCTGCTCCTGCATGGTGACGCCGACCAGCTGCTCGGCCATCTCCATCGCGATCTTGTTGTGGCTGATGAATAGAAACTGCGTGCCCTGGCCGCTCATCGCGGTGACCAGGCGCGCATAGCGCTCGGTGTTGGCGTCGTCCAGCGGAGCGTCCACCTCGTCGAGCAGGCAGAACGGCGCCGGATTGAGCTGGAAGATGGCAAACACCAGCGCAATCGCGGTGAGCGCCTTCTCGCCGCCCGACAGCAGGTGGATGGTCTGGTTCTTCTTGCCCGGCGGCTGCGCCATGACCTGCACGCCGGCGTCCAGTATCTCGTCGCCGGTCATGATGAGCCGCGCCTGGCCGCCGCCGAACAGCTCGGGGAACATGCGCCCGAAGTGGCCGTTGACGGTTTCGAACGTGCCGGCCAGCAGCTCGCGCGTCTCGCCGTCGATCTTGGCGATCGCCGCCTCCAGCGTGTCCATGGCCAGCTGCAGGTCTTCGGTCTGCGCGTCCAGAAAGGTCTTGCGCTCACGCGCCAGCGCCAGCTCTTCGAGCGCCGCCAGGTTGACCGCGCCCAGCGCCGCGATGTCGCGCTGCAGCCGGTCGATGCTCTGCTGCAAGCCGTCCAGGCGCACGCCGCCGTCCGCGATCGACTGCGCCAGCGCTGCCATGTCGGCCTGGGCGTCGGCCAGCAGCTGCTCGTACTGCTCCAGGCCCAGGCGCGCGGCCTGCTCCTTGAGCTGGAAGTCGGTGATGCGCTGGCGCAGCGGGTCGAGCGCGCGCTCGCCCTGCATGCGCTGCTCGTCGTGCGCACGCAGCTGCGCGGTGAGCCCGTCGTAGTCGCTCCTGCGCTGCGCCAGCAGCTGCTCGCACGCCAGCTTGCGCGCCAGCGCGTCCTGCAGCCCGCCCTGGGCCGCGGCGGCCGACAGGCGCTCCTGCTCCTGCAGCGCGCGCTCGCGCTCGTCGGCCAAAGCCTGGCTTTGCTGCGCCGCGGTCTGCTGGGTGCGCGCCAGCTCGTCACGACGCGCCGCCAGGCTGCGCTGCGAGAACTGCGCCTCCTGCGCCTGGCGCTCCAGCTGGCGCTGCTGCTCGCGCGCGCCCTGCAGGCGGCGCTCGGCCTCGATCACCGCGTCGCCCAGTTGCGCCTCGCGCTCCTGCTGGTCGGCCAGCTGCAGATCCAGCTCCTCGAAGCGCGCTTCGGCCTGCACGCGGCGCTCGTGCAGGTCGTCGAGCTGCGCCTGCACCTCGGCCAGGTCGCCCTCGATCTGCTGGCCACGCGCCTGCGCCTGCTCCTGCTGCTGGGCCAGGCGCAGCACCTCGACCTGCAGCGAGTGGGCGCTCTCGCGCGCCTCGGCCGCGTCGCGCCGGGCCGTGCCCAGGCGCGCGTTCGTGTCCTGGTAGGCGGCCTCGGCCTTGACCAGCGCGCTGCGCGACTCCTCGCAGATGAGCTGCTGCGCGCGCAGCTCCTTGTCCAGGTGCTCGATCTCCTGCGCGCGCGCCAGCAGGCCCGCCTGCTCGCTGTCCTGCGCGTAAAACGCCACGCTGTGCGCGCCCACGGCGTGACCGCCGGGCACGTAGATGGCCTCGCCCGCGCGCAGCAGGTGGCGCTGGGCCAGCGCTTCGTCCAGGCTGGACGCGTGGTAGCAGCCGGTCAGCCAGTCGTGCAGCAGCGCGCGCAGCGCATCGCCCTCGACGCGCAGCAGCGCCGACAGCTGCGGCAGGCGCGCCGCCCCGGCTGCTTCAGGCAGCGCGGCGGCGCCCGCACCGTCCAGGCTGTAGAAGGCCAGGCGCGCGGGCGGCGCGTCCTGGCCGCCGGCGCCGACGAAGCCGCGCACCGTGTCCAGGCGGCCAATCTCCAGCGCCTGCAGCCGGCCCTGCAGCGCGGCCTCCAGCGCATTCTCCCAGCCGTCCTGCACGTGGATGCGGCTCCACAGCGCGGCCAGGCCATCAAGCCCATGGCGCGCCAGCCAGGGCTGGAGCTTGCCCGACACGCGCACCTTCTCCTGCAGGGCCTTGAGCGCCTGCTGGCGCGCGGCCAGGTCGGCCTGGCGCGCGCCATCGCCGTTGACGCGCTGCTGCTGCTCGCGCCGCTCGTCGTCGCGCCGGGGCAGCTGCTCGGTCAGCTCCGCCAGCACCGCGTCGGCCACCTCGGCGCTCTCGCTTGCGTCCTGCAGCTGGTGGCGCAGCTGGTCGAGATGGCCCGCGTCGGGCGCGACCAGCGCCTGGCGGTCGGCGCGCAGGCGCTCGCTGCGGGTCTGCAGCGCGCGCGACTGCTCGTCGATGCTGCGCTGCTCGGCCGCCAGCACCTGGATCTGCTGCTGCACCTGCACCACGGCGGCACGCTGGCCGCTGGTGCGCGACTGCGCCTGGCGCAGCGCGTCCTCCAGATCCGGCAGGCGCATGGCCTGCTCCTCGATCTGCGCCTGCAAAATCTCGGCCTGCTCGGCCGCGTTCTCGCCCGCGCCTTCGAGCTGCTCCAGCTCGGCAGCGGCATCGCCCTGGCGCGCGCTCCACTGGGCGGTCTGCTCGGCCAGCTGCGCCAGGCGCTGCTCGATGCGCTGGCGCCCCTCGACGACGTAGCGGATCTCGGCTTCGAGCTTGCCCACCTCGGCCGTCGCCTCGTACAGCTGGCCCTGCGCCTGGTTGACCGCGTCGCCCGCGGCGTAGTGCGCCTGGCGCACCTGCTCCAGGCTGGCCTGCACATGGGCGATCTGCGCCATGCGCTCTTCCAGGTCGTTGACCGCGCGCAGGCCCTCGGTGCGCACGCGCTCCTGCTCGGCCTGGGCGTCGGCGCGCTTCAAGAACCACAGCTGCTGCTGCCCGAGCGTCACCCGCTCGTGCAGCGCGTTGTAGCGCTGCGCCACTTCGGCCTGTCTCTCCAGGCGCTGCAGGTTGGCGTCCAGCTCGCGCAGGATGTCGCTCACGCGCGTCAGGTTCTCGCGCGTGCCGGCCAGGCGGTTCTCGGTCTCGCGGCGGCGCTCCTTGTACTTGGAGACGCCGGCAGCCTCTTCCAGGAACAGGCGCAGTTCCTCGGGTCGGCTCTCGATGATGCGGCTGATGGTGCCCTGGCCGATGATGGCGTAGGCGCGCGGGCCCAGGCCGGTGCCCAGGAAGACGTCCTGCACGTCGCGCCGGCGCACGTTCTGGTTGTTGATGAAGTAGCTGCTGCCCGCGTCGCGCGTGAGCACGCGCTTGACCGCGATCTCGGCAAACTGGTTCCACTGGCCGCCGGCGCGGTGATCCTGGTTGTCGAACACCAGTTCCACGCTGGCGCGGCTGGCGGGTTTTCTACTGGTCGTGCCGTTGAAGATCACGTCCTGCATGCTCTCGCCGCGCAGCTCGCTGGCCTTGCTCTCGCCCAGCACCCAGCGCACGGCGTCCATGATGTTGGACTTGCCGCAGCCATTGGGGCCGACGACGCCGACCAGCTGCCCGGGCAACTGGAAATGGGTCGGCTCGGCAAAGGACTTGAAGCCCGAGAGCTTGATGGACTGAAGGCGCACGGACGGCGAACGCGGCAAGGGGCAGGAACAGGGGCCAAATCATACCGTGCGCCTCCCGCCGCGCCGCCCTTGCACCGCCGTCCGCCCTGCTATACCAGCGTCTCGGCGCGGCGGCGTACCAGCGCCTCGTAGTCCGGCGCCGGCACCGGGGGGCTGAGCAGGTAGCCCTGCCAGGTGTCGCAGCCGCTTTGCTCCAGAAAGGCGCGCTGCGCCTGGGTCTCCACGCCCTCGGCGACGACGCTCAAGCCCAGGCTCGCGCCCAGCGCGATGATGGTGCGCGCAATCGCCGCATCGTTGGGATCGGTGAGCACGTCGCGCACAAAGCTCTGGTCGATTTTGAGCTCCTGCAGCGGCAGGCGCTTGAGGTAGGACAGCGAGGAGTAGCCGGTGCCGAAGTCGTCCAGCGAGAAGCCGACGCCGTGGCCGCGCAGCTGCTCCATCTTGGCGATCGTGTCCTCGACGTTGTGCAGCAGCAGCCCCTCGGTCAGCTCCAGCTTCAGGCGGCGCGCCGGCGCGCCGCTGGCGGCCAGCGCGGCCAGCACCTGGGCGACGAAGTCGTCCTCGTGGAACTGGCGCGGGCTGACGTTCACCGCCACCGAAAGCCGGGCGAGCAGCGGGTCGGCGCTCCAGCGCGCCAGCTGCGCGCAGGCGCTGGCAAGCACCCACTGGCCCAGCGGCAGGATCAGGCCGCAGTCCTCGGCCAGCGGGATGAATTGCGCCGGCGAGACGAAGCCGCGCTCGGGGTGGCGCCAGCGCAGGAGCGCCTCGGCGCCAACGACGCGCCCGCGCTGCACCTTGGGCTGGTAGAACAGCACGAACTGCCCCTGCTGCAGCCCGGCGCGCATGTCCGCCTCCAGCGCCGCGCGCGCCGACACGGCCGCCTGCATCTGCGGGTCGTAGAAGCGCAGCGTGTTGCGCCCCGCGGCCTTGGCCTCGTACATCGCAATGTCGCTGCGCTGCAGCAGCTCGTCGGCCGTCACCTGCTGGCCGTCAAACACCGCAATGCCCAGACTGAGCGTGACGTAGTGCTGCGCCGTCTCGCCCGCGCCGTCGCCGCCCGGCTCTGCGGCGGCAACCGGCGCATCCAGGCGAATCGGCCGCTGCATGGCCTCAAGCAGGCTGCGGCCCGTCTCCTCGGCGCGCCGGGCGGCGGCCTGCGCATCGGCATCGAGCTGGCCCAGCAGCACGACGAATTCGTCGCCGCCCGGGCGCGCCAGCGTGTCTTCGGCGTGCAGGCAGTCGCGCAGGCGCTGCGCCACCTCGCGCAGCAGGCGGTCGCCCACGGCGTGGCCGCGCGTTTCGTTGACGGTCTTGAAGTGATCGAGGTCGAGCATCAGCACCGCGCCGCAGCGCCTGTCGTACGTGCTCTGCGCCAGCGTGCGCTCAAGGCGCTCGCGCATCAGCCGGCGGTTGGGCAGGCCGGTGAGCAAGTCGTTGTAGGCCAGGTGCAGCACCTCGGCCTCGGCCTCCTTGCGCAGGCTGTGGTCGACCAGCACCGCCACATGGCCCTGGCCCATGACCACGCCCGACAGCTCGACGCTGCGGCGAAAGCCGGCGCGCGAGGTCAGCACGAACTCGATGGGACGGATCGCGCCGTCGACCTCATCGCGCGCCGCGTTGCACGCCGCCTCCCAGGCGCCGCGGATGCGCCGGCGCTCGTGCGCGTCGGCAATCACGCTCTCCCACCAGCCGTCGACGCCGCCCACCTGCGCAAGGCTGAAGCCGGTGATCCGCGTGTGGTGCTCGTTCATGTACAGGAACTGCCCGTCCACGACCTGGCACACGCCCACCGGCATGTGCTCCAGGATGCCGCGCAGGCGCTCCTCGCTGCGCTCGAGCAGTTGCTGCACGCGTCTGCGCTCGCTGATGTCCTGCACCACGAAGATGACGTGCTGCAGGTGTTGGCCCTCGACCCGCAGCGGCGAGACCGTGAGCTCCGTCCACACCACATGGCCGTCGCGGTGCAGGTAGCGCTTCTCCATCTGCGCCTCGTCCAGCTCGCCCGCCTGCAGGCGCGCAAGCAGCTGCAGATTGGCCGGCAGGTCGCGCGCGTCAGTGACGTCCTGAAAGCGCATGTGCAGCAGCGTGCGCTCGTCATAGCCCACAATGGCGCAGAACTTCGGGTTGACCCGTACGATCCTGCCGTCGCCCACGCGCACCTGGAGAATGCCCACCCCCGCCTGGCGAAACAGCGCGCGGGTGCGCCCCTCGCTCTCGTGCATCACCGCCTCGGAGCGCTCGGCCAGCGCCTGCGCCTGGGCGCGGCGCAGCACCAGCAGGCTGACCAGCGCGGTGAGCAGCAGCACCAGCGCCAGCGCGCCGCCGGCCAGCATTGCGGGCTGGCGCGCCTCGGACGGCGACAGCAGGCTGGCCGTGGGCCACAGCTGCAGGCGCCACTGGCGCCCGCCCACCTGCACCATGAAGCGCACCAGCTCGGCCTGCGCCGGTGCGACCGGGCCGTCGCCCAGCAGCGCCATGGCGGGCTGGGGCTGGGGCAGGCCCGCCAGGCCCACGTCGTCCAGCGCCAGCGCCATGTCCTGCAACTGGCCGCTGGCGCGCATCGCGTCGACCACGTCGCGCATGCGCAGCGTCACGCCCACGGCGCCCAGAAAGTGCGGCCCGCCGCTCTGCGCCGCGCCGTCCGCGAACACCGGCAGGCGCACGATGATGCCGGTGCGCTCGCTGCTGGCCTGGACGATGTCGAACGGCGCGCTGGCCACCAGCCGGGCGCTGTCCCGGGCACGCTCCATGGATTCAAGATTGGCCGGCTGGGAGTGGTTCTCCAGCCCCAGCAGTCCGTCGTTGCCCTGCAGCGGCCAGAAGAAGTCGACCACGTAGTAGTCGCTGCGCTCTTGCGGCGGGTGGATGGCGAAGTCCCGCGGCAGGCTGCCGTCCAGGTGGGCGTCGGCGCGGGCGCGCGCCTCGAACGCCGTGCGCTCGGCCCCCGCCACCCAGCGCGTGAAGTGCACGTTGCGCACGCCCGGGTGGCGCACCTGCAGGTCGATGCCGGCGGCCGCGCGCTCGAACTGCGCGCGCGTGAGCTGCGGGTCGAGCACCAGCAGATTGCGCATGCCCTGCAGCAGGTCGTCATAGGCTCCCATGCGCGTCTGCAATGCCTGGGCAACATCCCCGGCACGCCGCTCC
This sequence comes from Comamonas faecalis, assembly GCF_039538025.1. NCBI lineage: Bacteria > Pseudomonadati > Pseudomonadota > Betaproteobacteria > Burkholderiales > Comamonadaceae > Comamonas > Comamonas faecalis. The sequence goes on along the minus strand of NZ_BAABBP010000009.1, from coordinate 76,306 downwards.
AGCCGCGCCTGCGCCACCTCCTGCGTGGCCTGCGTCTGCTGCCACCACAACACGGCGCAGCCCGCGACACCCGCCAAAGCCACGCCCAGGCTGGGCAGCCAGCGCCACAGCCAACAGCGCGCGACGGAAGATGGTTTCATGGGTGGAAGGGGACGCCGGCCAATCTACCGACGGGGACGATTATTTGCAAACAATTGTTTCGAATATAACCGCATACAACCATGTTGCGTGTGCATCCCTGCCACAACCTGCGTGGGGAGAATCACCAGCGTCGGTAACTGCGTACCATCGCACCGGTTCATTTTTCAGGAGTGCGCGTGCTGCGCTGGTTTGATTTCTTCGAGGCGCGCGTCGCGCCCTACCCCGAGCCTGAACCCCTGCCTGCGCCGCGGGGGTTTTTTGCCTTTGTCTGGGCCGGCACCCAGGGCATGCGCGGCTGGATTGGCCTGCTGACCTGCACCTCGGCGCTGATGGCCGTCTACGAGGCGCTGCTGTTCGCGCTGATGGGCCGCGTGGTCGACTGGCTGGCGGCCACGCCGCCGGCGCAGCTGTGGAGCGAGCGCGGCGGCGCCATCGGGCTGATGGCCGGCGTGCTGCTGGCCAGCGCGCTGCTGCTGGCGCTGCACACCACGGTGATGCACCAGGTGCTGGCGATCAACTTTCCGATGCGCCTGCGCTGGCTCTTTCACCGGCTGATGCTGGGCCAGAGCATGGCCTTCTACGCCGACGAGTTTGCCGGGCGCATCACCACCAAGATCATGCAGACCGCGCTGGCGGTGCGCGAGGTGGTGTTCCTGGTCGTCGACGTGCTCGTCGGCGTGGGCGTCTACATGGTCGGCATCCTGGTGCTGGCGGCCAGCTTCGAGTGGCGCCTGGTGCTGCCATTTGCGCTGTGGCTGGCCGGCTACACGCTGGCCTGCATCTATTTCGTGCCGCGGCTGGGGCGCATCGGCCAGCAGCAGGCGGACGCGCGCTCGCTGATGACCGGGCGCGTGACCGACGCCTACACCAACATCACCACGGTCAAGCTGTTCGCCCACACGCGGCGCGAGGCCGACTACGCGCGCAGCGCCATGCAGGCCTTCCAGGCCACGGGCGTGGCGCAGATGCGCCTGGTCAGCCGCTTCGAGATCACCAATCACCTGTTGATCACGCTTTTGCTGCTGGGCTCGACCGGCACCGCACTGTGGCTGTGGTCACACGGCCAGGCCAGCGCCGGCGTGGTGGCCGCGGTGGTGGCCATGGCGCTGCGCCTGATGGGTTATTCGCACTGGATCATGTGGCAGATGACCGGGCTGTTCGAGAACGTCGGCACCATCGAGGACGGCATTGCCACGCTGACGCGCCCGCACACGATCACCGACGCGCCGGGCGCGCCGGCGCTGCAGGTCACGCGCGGCGAGATCGCGTTCGAGAACGCCAGCTTTGCCTACACGCCGGACGGGCGGGCGGTCATCGATCACCTGCAACTGCGCATTGCGCCGGGCGAGCGCGTCGGACTGATCGGGCGCTCGGGCGCGGGCAAGAGCACGCTGGTGCATCTGCTGCTGCGCTTTCACGACGTGCAGGGCGGGCGCATCACCATCGACGGCCAGGACATCCGCAGCGTGACGCAGGACAGCCTGCGCGGCGCCATCGGCATGGTCACGCAGGACACCTCGCTCTTGCACCGCTCGATGCGCGAGAACATCACCTACGGCCGCCCGCAGGCCAGCGAAGCCGCGATGCGCGAGGCGGCCGAGCGCGCCGAGGCGGCCGACTTCATCGCCCAGCTGACCGACCGCCAGGGCCGAAGCGGCTACGACGCGCAGGTGGGCGAGCGCGGCGTCAAGCTCTCGGGCGGGCAGCGCCAGCGCGTGGCGATTGCGCGCGTGATGCTCAAGGACGCGCCCATCCTGCTGCTGGACGAAGCCACCAGCGCCCTGGACAGCGAGGTGGAGGCCGCCATTCAGCACAGCCTGGACCAGCTGATGCAGGGCAAGACGGTGATTGCGATTGCCCACCGGCTGTCGACCATTGCCGCGCTCGACCGCCTGGTCGTGCTCGACGAGGGCCGCATCATCGAAGAAGGCACGCACGCCGAGCTGCTGGCCAGGGGCGGCGTCTACGCCCGCCTGTGGGCGCGCCAAAGCGGCGGGTTTCTGGGCGAGGACGCGCCCTAAGCCGGCATCAGCCGCTGCGCCTCGCGCTGGCCCACGTCCTTGAGCAGCGCCCACACGGCCTGCACGCGAGCCAGGTGCTTGGCCTCGGCGGGCATGCTCATCCAGAAGGTGCGGGTAAAGCGCGCCTCGTGGGGCAGCACGCGCGCGAGCGTCGGGTCGCGGTCGGCGACGAAGGCGGGCAGCACGGCCAGCCCCGCGCCGGCGCGCACCGCCTCGTACTGCGCGGTGATGCTGGTCGAGCGCAGGGCAAAGCGCTCGGGCGGGTAGAGCTGGTCGATGAACTGCAGCTCCTGGGTGAACAGCAGGTCGTCCACATAGCTGATGAAGTCGTGGTGGCGCAAATCCTCGCGGCAGGTCACCAGCGGGCGGCGCGCCAGGTATTGGCGCTCGCCGTACAGGTGCAGGCTGTAGTCGGCCAGCCGGGTGACGATGACGGCGCCCTTTCTCGGACGCTCCAGCGAAATGACGATGTCGGCCTCGCGCCGGCTCAGGTGCAGCATGCGCGGCAGCGCCAGCAGGTCGATGGCCAGATGCGGGTGTTTTTGCGCCAGCCGCGCCAGGTGGGCGGCGAGGATGAGCGTGCCAAAACCCTCGGTCACGCCCACGCGCACCAGGCCCGCCGGGCCGTTGGCGGCGGCATCGGCGGGCACGGCGCGCTCGGCACCCAGCACCGCCGCCTCCATGGCCTCGACGGCCGGCAGCAGCTGGCGGCCGGCCTCGCTCAGGCGATGGCCGCTGGCCTCGCGCACGAACAAGGGCGCGCCCATTTGCTTTTCCAGCTGGCGAATGCGCCGCGCCACCGTCGTGTGCTCCACCCCCGTGCGCCGCGCCGCGCCCACCAGCGTGCCGGTGCGCGCCAGCTCCAGAAAGTAACGTAGGTTGTCCCAGTCCACGGCACCCCCTCAATGTGCAAATTTGCAAAGCCAAAGTGCATTCATGGCTATTGAAACATTAATTTTGCACAGATAACATGGGGCTATTCGCTTTATTCAACCCGCAACTTTCGGAGACAACGCCATGGACGCATCCACCTCGGTACAAGCCCCCACCGTCAAGCTCTTGATCAACGGTCAGTTGGTCGAGTCCAAGACCACGCAATGGCGTGACGTGGTCAACCCCGCCACGCAGGAGGTGCTGGCGCGCGTGCCCTTTGCCACGCCCGATGAGGTCAACGCCGCCGTCGCCAACGCCAAGGAGGCGTTCAAGACTTGGCGCAAGACGCCGATCGGCACCCGCGCGCGCATCTTCCTGAAGCTGCAGCAGCTGATCCGCGAGAACATGCAGGAGCTGGCCGCCATCCTGACCGCAGAGCAGGGCAAGACCCTGCCCGACGCCGAGGGCGACGTGTTCCGCGGCCTCGAAGTCGTCGAGCACGCCGCCGGCATCGGCAACCTGCAGCTGGGCGAGCTGGCCAACAACGTGGCCAACGGCGTCGACACCTACAGCGTGCTGCAGCCGCTGGGCGTGTGCGCCGGCATCACGCCGTTCAACTTCCCGGCGATGATTCCGCTGTGGATGTTCCCGATGGCGATTGCCACGGGCAACACCTTCGTCCTGAAACCCTCCGAGCAAGACCCCATGGTCACCATGCGCCTGTGCGAGCTGGCGCTCGAAGCGGGCGTGCCCCCCGGCGTGCTCAACGTGGTTCACGGCGGCGAGGACGTGGTCAATGCCATTTGCGACCACAAGGACATCAAGGCGATCTCCTTCGTCGGCTCGACCAAGGTCGGCACCCATGTCTACAACCGCGCCAGCCTCGCCGGCAAGCGCGTGCAGTGCATGATGGGCGCCAAGAACCACGCCATCGTCATGCCCGACGCGAACAAGGAGCAGTCGCTCAACGCGGTGCTGGGCGCGGCGTTCGGCGCGGCCGGTCAGCGCTGCATGGCGATTTCGGTGCTGGTGCTCGTCGGCGAGGCGCAGAAGTGGATTCCCGAAATCGTCGAGAAGACCAAGGCGCTCAAGGTGTCGGCCGGCACCACGCCCGGCGCCGATCTGGGCCCGCTGATCTCGTGCGCGGCGCTGGAGCGCGTCGAGAGCCTGATCGAGCGCGGCGTGGCCGAAGGGGCCAAGCTCGAACTCGACGGCCGCAAGCCGACCATCGAGGGCTACGCCAAGGGCAATTTCGTCGCGCCCACCATCTTCAGCGGCGTCAAGCCCGGCATGGCCATCTATGACCAGGAGGTCTTCGGCCCGGTGCTGGCCATTGTTGCCGCCGACGACCTGGAGCAGGCCATCGAGTTCATCAACGCCAACCCCAACGGCAACGGCACGGCCATCTTCACGCAGTCGGGCGCGGCCGCCCGCATGTTCCAGGAAGACATCGACGTCGGCCAGGTGGGCATCAACCTGCCCGTGCCTGTGCCGGTTCCGCTGTTCTCGTTCACCGGCAGCCGCGCCTCCAAGCTCGGCGACCTGGGCCCCTACGGCAAGCAGGTCGTGCTGTTCTACACCCAGACCAAGACCGTCACGGCCCGCTGGTTTGACGACAGCACGCTGCACCACGGCGTGAATACGACGATCAGCCTGAAGTAAGGCTCCTCAACTCTTTCCCCCTTTGGGGGAAGGTGGGGTTGGGGGCCAGGAGCGCCGGCGTCTCGCCGGCACAGAAGAGCTGTCGCCAGCCCCCATCCCAACCTTCCCCCACAGGGGGAAGGAGCAACAGCCAAAAAACACAAGGAGACGCCGCCCATGGACTTTGAACTGAGCGAAGACCAGCGCGCCTTTGCCGACACCGCGCGCCAGTTTGCCCAGGCAGAGCTGGCGCCGCACGCTGCCGAGTGGGACGCGCAGGCGATCTTTCCGCGCGACGCCATTGCCAAGGCGGGCGAGCTGGGCTTTTGCGGCCTGTACGCGCCTGAGCGCATCGGCGGCCTGCAACTGCCGCGGCTGGACGCCACGCTGGTCTTTGAAGAGCTGGCCGCGGTCGACCCCAGCACGACAGCCTTCATCACCATCCACAACATGGCCACCTGGATGCTGGGCACCTGGGGCCAGGACGGCGTCTGCTCCACCTGGGGCGAGCGGTTGACCAGCGGGCAAAAGCTGGCCAGCTATTGCCTGACCGAGCCCGGCAGCGGCTCGGACGCGGCATCCATCAAGACCCGCGCCGAACTCGTCGGCAGCGAATACGTGATCAACGGCAGCAAAGCCTTCATCAGCGGCGCCGGCTCCACCGACGTGCTGGTGCTGATGGCCCGCACCGGCGACGCACAATCGGGCGCCGGCGGCATCAGCGCCTTTGCCGTGCCAGCGAATCTACCTGGCATCCACTACGGCAAGAAGGAAGAAAAAATGGGCTGGAACAGCCAGCCCACGCGCCAGATCAGCTTCGACAACGTGCGCATCCCGGCCGACCACCTGCTGGGCCGCGAGGGCGAGGGTTTCAAGATCGCGATGAAGGGCCTGGACGGCGGGCGCATCAACATTGCTACCTGCTCGGTCGGCGCGGCGCAAGGGGCGCTGGCCCACGCCCAGCAGTACATGCAGGAGCGCAAGCAGTTCGGCAAGCCGTTGGCAGCTTTCCAGGCGCTGCAGTTCAAGCTGGCCGACATGGCGACCGAGCTGGTTGCCGCGCGCCAGATGGTGCGCCTGGCCGCCAGCAAACTGGACGCCGGCGCGCCTGACGCGTCCACCTATTGCGCGATGGCCAAGCGCTTTGCCACCGACGCGGGTTTTGACGTGATCAACGACGCGCTGCAGTTGCACGGCGGCTACGGTTACATCCGCGAATACCCATTGGAGCGCCTGCTGCGCGACGCGCGCGTACACCAGATCCTGGAGGGCACGAACGAGATCATGCGCGTCATCATTGGCCGCCGGATGCTCGACGGCGACGCGCCGCAGGCGATCCGCTGACACCGCCCTTCACCCCTATTGCAATCACGACACACAAGGAGACTCACATGCAAATCGCCTTCATCGGCCTGGGCCACATGGGCGGCCCGATGGCCCTGAACCTGCACAAGGCCGGCCACGTCGTGCACGCCTTCGATCTGAACGAGGACGTCTGCGACGCGCTGCAGGCCGAGGGCGTAACCATCGCCGCCAGCGCCATCAACGCCGTGCAGGGCGCCCAGGTCGTCATCAGCATGCTGCCCGCCAGCGCGCACGTCGAGGCGCTCTATCTGGGCCGCCACGGCCAGGACGCGCTGCTGCCCGCCATCGCCCGCGGCACGCTGATCATCGACAGCTCGACGATTGCCGCCGCCACCAGCCAAAAGGTGGCACAGGCCGCGCAGAACGCCGGCATCGGCTTCATCGACGCGCCGGTCTCGGGCGGCGTCGGCGGCGCCGTCGCCGGCACACTGACCTTCATGGTGGGCGGCAGCGACGCCGACCTGGAGCGCGCGCGCCCGGTACTTGAAAAAATGGGCGCCAACATCTTCCACGCGGGCGCCGTCGGCGCCGGCCAGACCGCCAAGATCTGCAACAACATGCTGCTGGGCATTCTGATGATCGGCACCAGCGAGGCGATTGCGCTGGGCGTGGCCAACGGGCTCGACCCCAAGGTGCTCAGCGAAATCATGCGCCGCAGCTCGGGCGGCAACTGGGCGCTGGAAAAATACAACCCCTTCCCCGGCGTGCACGAGAACGCACCGGCCAGCAAGGGCTATGCGGGTGGCTTTGGCACCGACCTGATGCTCAAGGACCTGGGCCTGGCGCAGGAAGCGGCCACCGCGGCGCGCTCCGCAACGCCGCTGGGCGGCCTGGCGCGCGCGCTCTACGCCGCGCACAGCCTGGCGGGCCATGGGCCGGAGGACTTTTCCAGCATCATCAAGCTCATGCAGAAAAAAGCCTGACGGCCACGGCCCACGCCGCAGGCACACACCAACAACGCCAGGGACGGCAGCCGCCGCCCTGGCGTTTTGCTATGTTCAGCGTTTTGCCATCACGATGGATATTCCCATGCGCACTGCTTCCACCCTGGTTCTTGCGGCGACCACCGTCCTCGCCGCTGCCTGCAGCACCGTCGTGCAGGTGCCGCAACAGCCCATCACCTACCGCTGCGACAGCGGCCGCGCCGTGACGGCCAGCTACCCGGATACGGACACCGCGACGGTGGATTACCAAGGCACGCGCCACGCCATGCAGATCGCGGTCTCGGCCAGCGGCGCGCGCTATACCGGCGACGGCTACGAATGGTGGACCAAGGGGGCAGAAGGCACGCTGTTTGGCCACAACGCCGACGGCACGACGGGCGAGCGCATCGAGCTATGCGCCCAGCGCTGACGCCGCCGCACTCGCGTGCAGGCAAATGGCCGCCGCCGCGGCGACGTTGAGCGACTCCTCGCCGCCGGGCTGAATGATTCGGATGCGGGCGCTGGCGCGCTGCAGCAGCGCGTCGGACACGCCCTGCCCTTCGTGACCCAGAATCCAGCCACAGGGCCAGGGCAGATTGGTGCGGTGCAGGTGCTCGCCCTGGTGCGAGCTGGTGGCCAGCAGAGGCACGCGCAGCGCATGGATCGCCGTCTCATCCAGCCCCTCGACCAGGCGCAGCGCAAAGTGCGCGCCCATGCCGGCGCGCAGCACCTTGGGCGACCACAGCGCCGCCGTGCCCTTGAGCGCCGCGATCTGCGTGAAGCCGAAGGCCGCCGCACTGCGCAGGATGGAGCCGGCGTTGCCCGCGTCCTGCAACCGGTCGAGCACCACCGTGGGCGCGTCCGGCTGCAGGCTGCCTGCAACGGGCAGGTCGAGCACAGAACCCATGCCGGCCGGCGACGGCAGCGCGCTGATGCCGGGCCACAGCGCATCGGCGACGACGACGCAGCGCGCCGCCGCCTGCGCCATGGCCGCGGGCGCGCTGTCCCACAACGACTCGGCAAACACCGCGATCGCCGGGCGCCGGCCGCGCGCCAGCGCTGCACTGCACAGGTGCTCACCCTCCAGCCAGACTCGGCCCTGCTTGCGGTAGGCAGTGGTGTCCTGCGCCAGGCGGCGCAAGTCCTTGAGCAGGGCGTTGTCGCGCGACGCGATGAAAGTGGGTTGGGCTGCAGTCATGGGCGCCCGATGATAAGCCGCGCCACTGGCGCGAACGAGCGGCGGTGCTCCTGGCACGGGCCATGCTGCTGCAGCGCCTGCAGGTGAGCGGCCGTGCCATAGCCCTTGTGGCGGTCAAAGCCGTACTGCGGGCAGCGCGCGTGCAATTGCAGACACCAGCGGTCGCGCGCCACCTTGGCCAGGATGGACGCCGCCGAGATGGCCGCCACCCGCGCGTCGCCCTTGACGATGGCCTGCGCCGGCATGGTCAGCGGCGGTAGGCGGTTGCCGTCGACCAGCACCTGCTGGGGCACAGTAGCCAGACCTTCGACCGCGCGGCGCATTGCCAGCATCGTCGCCTGCAGGATGTTGAGCGTGTCGATCTCGGCCACGCTGGCCTGGGCGATGCTGCAGGCCAGCGCGCGGGCCTGGATCCGCTCGAACAGCGCTTCGCGGCGCGCCGCGCTCAAGGCCTTGGAGTCGTTCAATCCCTCGATCGGCCGCTGCGCATCGAGGATGACGGCCGCGGCAAACACCGGCCCCGCCAGCGGGCCGCGGCCGGCTTCGTCCACGCCGGCCACCAGCCCCTCGGGCACCGGCCAGTCAAATACGGCTTGTCCGGCCATTGGTCACCCCAGCAGCTGCGCCACCGCATCGGCAGCAAGCGCCGGCGTGTCGCGCCGCAGGCTGTAGTGCAGCTCGCCAAAGCGCTGTTGCAGCTGCTGCAGGCGGGCATTGCCGGCCTGCACGTCGTCCAGCCACTGCAGTACCGCGTCGGCCAGCGCCCGGGGCGTGGCCGCGTCCTGCAGCAGCTCGGGCACGACGAAGTCGCGGCACAGGATATTGGGCAGGCCCACCCAGGGCTGCAGCTTCTTGCGCTGCATCAGCCGCCAGCTGAGCGGGTGCATGTGGTAGCCGATCACCATCGGCCGCTGGAACAGCGCGGCCTCCAGCGTGGCCGTGCCACTGGCAATCAAGGTCACGTCGCAGGCGGCCAGCACGTCGTGCGACTGGCCGGCGACGATGCGCAGGCTGTCCGCCACAGCGCATTCGCGCGCCAATTCTTCGATGCGCGCGCGCAGCGCCGGCACCGCGGGCACGACCATCTGCAAACCCGGCCGCTCCTGCGCCAGCAGCCGCGCGGCCTGGAAGAACGGGCGGGCGATGTAGGCCACCTCGGCGCGGCGGCTGCCGGGCAGGACGGCCAGCACCGGCGCGTCGTGGTTCAAGCCCAGCCGGGTGCGGGCGGCGGCGCGGTCGGGCTCAAAAGGGATGACGCCCGCCAGCGGATGGCCGACGTAGGTGGCTGCAATGCCGTGCTCGGCCAGCAGCGCGGGCTCGAACGGGAACAGGCACAGCACGTGGTCGGCCGCTGCACGGATTTTCTCGATGCGCTCGGGCCGCCAGGCCCAGATCGACGGGCAGACGAAGTGAACCGTCTTGATGCCGGCGGCGCGCAGGCCCTGCTCCAGGCCCAGGTTGAAGTCGGGCGCGTCGACACCGATGAACACGTCGGGGCGCTCCTGCAACAGGCGCGCGCGCAGCTGCTTGCGGATCTGCACGATGCCCCACAGCCGGCGCACCAGCTCCAGGCTGTAGCCGTGCACGGCCAGGCGCTCGCTGTCCCACCAGGCGTCGAAGCCCTGCGCCGCCATGCGCGGCCCACCAATGCCCATGCTGGCGACGGTGCTCCAGCGCTGGCGAAGGCCGCCCAGCAGCAGGCTGGCCAGCAGATCGCCCGAGGTCTCGCCGGCCACCATGGCCACGCGCGGCGCCTGGCCTGGTGGGCGCATGGAGTCCATCAGCGCGCGATGCCGCGGCGCGAGGCGGCGACAAAGCCGTGCAGCAGCTCGATATCGCCCGCCGCGCCCGGGTAGTCGCCCGTCAGCGCGACAATGCGCGCGAGCGCCGCCTCCAGCGTCAGGCCGTGGCGATACAGCAGGCGGTAGGCCTGCTTGAGCGCCGCCTGGCGCTCGGCCGAGAAGCCGCGCCGGCGCAGCCCCTCGCTGTTGAGGCCGCGTACCGCCAGCGGATTGCCGTCGACCATGACGAAGGGTGGCACGTCCTGCGAGATGTGGCTGGCAAAGCCGGCCATCGCGTGCGCGCCGACATGGGTGAACTGGTGCACCCCGGTCAGCCCGCCAATGATGACGTGGTCGCCCACGTGCACATGGCCGGCCAGCGTGGCGTTGTTGGCCAGAATGGTCTGGTTGCCGACGACGCAGTCATGCGCGATGTGCACATAGGCCATGATCCAGTTGTCGTCGCCGATCGTGGTCACGCCCAGGTCTTGCGCGGTGCCGGTGTTGAAGGTGCAAAACTCGCGAATCGTGTTGCGGTTGCCGATCACCAGCCGCGTGGGCTCGCCGGCATATTTTTTGTCCTGCGGCTGGGCGCCCAGCGACGCGAACTGGAAGATCTGGTTGTCCTCGCCGATCGTCGTGTGGCCCTCGATCACGCAGTGCGCGCCGACCGTGGTGCGCGCGCCGATGGCTACATGCGCGCCAATGACCGCATAGGGCCCGACGGTGACGCTGGCGTCGATCCGCGCCTGCGGATCGACGATGGCCGTGGGGTGGATCAGGCTCACGTCGCCGCGCCGCCTCAGCTGCCCACGTGGCGCATGGTGCACATCAGCTGGGCCTCGGCCGCCACCTCGTCGCCTACGCGGCCGACGGCGTTGAAACGCCAGATGCCGCCGCGCACGCGGTCGATGTTGACGTCCAGGATCAACTGGTCGCCCGGCTCCACCGGGCGCTTGAAGCGCGCACCATCGATACCGACGAAGTAATAGATGTTGCTCTCGTCGGGCACCTGGCCCATGGCGTCGAACGCCAGCAGGCCCGCGGCCTGGGCCAGCGCTTCGAGGATCAGCACCCCGGGCATGACCGGGCGGCCGGGAAAGTGGCCGGTGAAAAACGGCTCGTTGAAGGTGACGTTCTTGATGGCCCGGATGCTCTTGTTGCGCTCGAGCTCGACCACCTTGTCCACCAGCAAAAACGGGTAGCGATGCGGCAGTTGCTTGAGGATGTAGTGGATGTCCATCATTGTGGTCGCGGCGGTGTCGTGTTCTTGCATAGGTGTTCCAGGGCCTTGACGCGTTCGCGCAGCCGGTACAGCTGGCGCAGCGTGGCGGCGTTTTTCTCCCACTGGGCATTGTCGTCCATCGGAAACACGCCAGTGTAATGGCCGGGGCGGTTGATCGAGTGCGTCACGACCGTGTTCGTCGAGACGTGCACGTGGTCGGCAATGCGCAGATGGCCGATGATGGACGCGGCCCCCGCAATCTGGCAATGTGCGCCGATGTGCGTGCTGCCGGCAACGGCCGAGCAGCCGGCCATGGCGGTATGGCGGCCGATGTGCACGTTGTGCGCAATCTGGATCAGGTTGTCGAGCTTGACGCCGTCCTCGATCACGGTGTCGTCGAGCGCGCCGCGGTCGATGCAGGTGTTGGCGCCGATCTCCACGTCGTCGCCGATGCGCACCGCGCCCAGCTGGGCGATCTTGACCCATTCGCCCTGGTGTGGCGCAAAGCCGAAACCGTCGGCGCCAATCACCACGCCCGGATGGATGATGCAGCGTGCGCCAATGCGACAGCGCGCGCCCACGCTCACGCGCGAGGCGAGCACAGTCTGCGCGCCGATCACCGCGCCCTGCTCGACCACGCACAGCGGCCCGATGCTGGCGCTCGCGTCGACCTGGGCGTCTGGGTGGACGACGGCGCTCGGGTGGATGCCCGGCTGCGCAGCCTGGCCCTGGGCGCGCGCCCACAGCTGGGTGAGGCGCGCAAAGTACAGATAGGGCTCGTCGGTGACGATGGCCGCGCCACGCTCCAGTGCCTGCGCGCGCAGGGCCGGCGCGACGATGACGCAGGCCGCGCGCGACTGCGCCAGTTGCGCCTGGTAGCGCTGGTTGTTCAGAAAGCTCAGCTCAGCGGGGCCGGCGCTGTCCAGCGGCGCAATGCCCTCGATGCGCAACCCGGGGGCCGCGCCCTCCAGGCTGCCGCCCAGGGCATCGACGATGTCGGTCAGCAGCAATCCCACGGTTCAGCCGTTTGCAGCGCGCGGTGCGAACAACGGCTTATTTGCCGCCATTCATCGCCTTGAGCACCTTGTCGGTGATGTCGTGCTTGGGGTTGATGTAGACCGCTTCCTGCAGGATGACGTCGTAGTTCTCCGCCTCGGCTACTTGCTTGACGACCTTGTTGGCGTGGTCGAGCACCTGCGACAGCTCCTCGTTCTTGCGTGCGTTCAGGTCTTCCTGAAACTCACGGCGCTTGCGCTGGAAGTCGCGATCTTGCTCGACCAGCTGGCGCTGGCGCGTGTTGCGCTGGTTCTCGGACATGGTCGGCGCGTCGCGCTCGAACTTCTCGGTGGCCGACTTGAGCGCATTGCCCTGATCGACCAGTTCCTTCTCGCGGCGCGAGAACTCCTGCTCCAGCTTGGTTTGCGCAGCCTTGGCGCCATCGGCCTCGCGGAAGATGCGGTCGGTGTTGACGAAGCCGGCCTTGAAGCTTTGCGCCTGCGCGGCCAGCGGAGCGGCCAGCGACAGAGCGCCCACCAGGGCGGCAACCAGGGTGATGTGGCGGGTAAGGTGTTTCATCAGAAAGCGGTACCGATTTGGAATTGAAATTTCTGCAGCCTGTCGCCTTCCTTTTTACGGATGGGCGTGGCGAAAGCCAGGCGCAGAGGGCCAAGGGGAGAGATCCAGCTGATGCCCACGCCAGTGGAGGCGCGCATCTCGTTGGCACGGATGGGATCGTTCTCGCCGAAGACGCTGCCGACGTCGACGAAGGCGAACCAGCGCAGCGTCTTGTCGTTGCCGGTGCCTGGCAGCGGCGCGATCAGCTCGGCGTTGAAGACGGCCAGCTTGGCGCCTCCGAGGTAGGAATAGTTGTCGGGCGAGCACACGGGACTGCCGTCCACGCCCTGGTAGCAGGTCTCGCGCGGCCCCAGGCTGCCCTGGTCGAAGCCGCGCACCGAGCCCAGGCCGCCGGCGTAGAAGTTCTTGAAGATGGGGTATTTGTTGCCTCCCAGCCCCTTGCCCCAGCCCAGCTCGGTGTTGAAGGCCAGCGTCACTGCCTTGGTCACCGGCCAGTACTGCTGGAACTGGTAGTTGGCCTTGACGTACTTCATGTCGCCAGCCACGGACCAGTCGGCATTCAGGCGCTGGTAGCGGCCTTCGGTCGGCGCCAGCGCGCTGTCGCGCGAATCGCGCCCCCAGCCCAGCGTCAGCGGAATCGCGGTGTTGCTCTTGCCCGCGTACTCCTTGTACTGCCACGGCAGGTACACGCCGCGCTCGATGCGCGTCTGCTCGAAGCCCGCGCCCAGGTAGATCGTGTCCAGCTCGCTCATCGGCACGCCAAAACGCACCGACGCGCCCTTGGAGACGATCTTGTACATGTCGCTGGTGCCGATCTTCTCGTCGTCGATGTAGTACGAATACGGGCGCGAGGTGCGGTAGTACAGGTCGAAGGTGCGCGAGATGCCGTTCTGCGTGAAGTACGGGTCGGTCGTCGAGAAGACGATGGTGCGGTTGTACTTGCTGGTGTTGACGTCCACGCCCAGGTAGTTGCCCGAGCCGAACACGTTCTCCTGCTTGATGCCGAACGACAGCGTGACTTTCTCGGCGCTGGAGAAGCCCGCGCCCAGCTGCACCGAGCCAGTGGGCTTTTCAACGACGTTGATCATCAGGTCGACCTGGTCGGGCGCGCCGGGCACGTCCTGCGTCTGCACGTCGACCTCGGTGAAAAAGCCCAGGCGGTCGACACGGTCGCGCGAGAGCTTTATCTTGTCTCCGTCGTACCAGGACGCCTCGTACTGGCGGAACTCGCGGCGGATCACTTCATCGCGCGTGCGGTTGTTACCGCTCACGTGGATGCGGCGCACGTAGGCTCGGCGCGACGGCTCGGCGCGCAGCACCAGCGCGACGCGGTTGTTCTCGCGGTCGATCTCGGGAACGGCCTCGACATGCGCGAAGGCAAAGCCGAAATTGGCGAAGTGGTCGGTAAACGCCTTGGTCGTCTCGGCCACCTTGTCGGCGTTGTAGGGCTGGCCCGGCGCGATGGTGATGAGCGACTTGAACTCGTCGTCGCGGTTGAGGTAGTTGCCCTCCAGCTGCACACCGGAGACGACGTAGCGGTTGCCCTCGGTCACGTTGATCGTGATCGAGATCGACTGCTTGTCCGGCGAGATCGCCACCTGCGTCGAATCGACGCGGAACTCCAGGTAGCCGCGCGCCAGGTAGTACGAGCGCAACGACTCCAGGTCGGCATTGAGCTTGGAGCGCGCATAGCGGTCGCTCTTGGTGTACCAACTCATCCAGCCGCCGGTGTCCTGGTCGAACAGGCCGGTCAGCGTCGACTCGCTGAACGCGTGGTTGCCGACGACGCGGATGTCCTTGATGCGCGCAGGCGCGCCCTCGGTCACGGTGAAGGTGAGGTTGACGCGGTTGCGCTCGATCGGCGTCACCGTGGTCACCACCTCGGCGCCGTACAGGCTGCGGTTGATGTACTGGCGCTTGAGCTCCTGCTCGGCGCGGTCGGCCAGCGCCTTGTCGAATGGCCGGCCCTCGGTCAGGCCGATGTCGCGCATCGCCTTCTTGAGTGCGTCCTTGTCGAACTCCTTGGTGCCGGCGAACTCCACGTCGGCAATCGTCGGGCGTTCCTCAACGACCACGACCAGCACGTCGCCCGTAGCCTCCAGGCGTACGTCCTTGAACAGCCCCAGCGCAAACAGCGCGCGAATGGCGGCGGCGCCCTTCTCGTCGTTGTACTCGTCGCCCACGCGCAGCGGCAGCGACGCGAACACCGTGCCGGGCTCGACCCGCTGCAGGCCCTCGACGCGAATGTCCTGCACCTTGAAAGGCTGCAGCGCCCAGGCGGCCTGGGCCGCAAACACCATGGCGGCGAGGGCCGTGGCCGCGCGCACGCCCAATCGTTTGGAATGAGGTTTCATGGATGAAGCGAAAGCCACCAGGGCAAACAAAAAGCCTGCGGCGTGCAATTAGCCAAAGAGCCGATTGAAATCGTTGAATAGTGCAATGGACATCATCAGCAGCAGCACGGCGATGCCCCCTCGTTGCAGGCGCTCGATCCACGCGTTGGAGACGCCGTGGCCGGTCGCTGCCTCCCAAAGATAATACATCAGGTGCCCCCCATCCAGAACCGGGATCGGCAGCAGATTGAGCACGCCCAGGCTCACGCTGATCAATGCCATGAAGGCCAGGTATTGCGCCAGCCCCATGCTGGCCGAGCGCCCGGCGTAGTCGGCAATCGTCAGCGGCCCGCTGAGGTTCTTGACCGATGCCTGGCCGACCACCATGCGCCCGATCATGCGCAGCGTCAGCGCCGACACCTCCCAGGTGCGCTGGGCGCCCTTGGCGATGCCCTGCCACGGGCCGTAGCGCACCGTGGTCATCGATGGCGGCTGGCCCACATAGGCGCCAATGCGGCCCACGTAGGCGTCGCCGTCGCGCTGCAGCTCGGGCAGCACGTCCAGGTCGATGACCTGCCCGCCGCGCTCGACGCGCCAGGCCTGCGCCAGCGGCTGGCCGGCGCGCACGCTTGCGCGGATCAGCGCGCGCAGCTGCTGCGCGTCGCCCACGTCGGCGTCGCCCACGCGCAGCACACGGTCGCCCGCATGCAGGCCCGCACGCTCTCCGGCGCCGCCGGCCATCACCTCGCCGAGCACCGGCGGGCTGTAGGGCGCAAGCAAACCGATGCGCTGGTACAGCTGGTCGTCGGCCTCGCCGGGGCCGATGTGCGATGTCTGCAGCACCACCTCGCGGCGCGCCGCGCCGGCTTCGGTCTCATACTCCAGGCGCATGTCCTCGCCGCGCAGCGCCGCCTGCGCCAGCTTCCAGCGCAGGTCGTCGAACGACGCCACCGGCTCGCTGGTGCTGCTGCCGCCCATGGTCGCGGCAATGACGTGCTCGCCACCCTGCAGGCCGGCCTGCGCAGCAATCGAGCCGGCGGCGGGGCGCGCCAGCCAGGCCTGGGGTTCGGGTACGCCCATCCAGTTGACCACGCTGTAGAGCACCACGGCCAGCAGCAGATTGGCCAGCGGCCCGGCGGCGACGATGGCCGCGCGCTTGCGCAGCGGCTGGTTGTTGAACGCCAGGTGGCGCTGCGCGGGCGGTACCGGCGCCTCGCCCTCGTCGAGCATGCGCACGTAGCCGCCCAGCGGAATGGCGCCGACGACGAACTCGGTGTCCGCCCCCTTGCGCTGCCAGCGCAGCAGCGGGCGGCCAAAGCCGACCGAGAAGCGCAACACCTTGACGCCGCAGGCGACGGCCACGCGGTAGTGGCCGTATTCGTGCACGGCGATCAACACGCCCAGCGCAACGACGAACGCGACGATGGTCAGAAGCATGGCGGGCAGTTGTTGGAGGTCAAGCGGTATCAAGCCCGTATGGATCAAGGGCGCGCGCGCCAGTTCCCCACACGGCGCCTGTTCAGGCGTCGGCCGCCGTGGCCGTCACTTCGACCGCAGCTGCTGCGGCAGGCGTGGGCGCCTTGAACAGGGCCGCGACCTTGCGCCGCGGCTTGATGTTGGCCGACAGGCCGGCGCGCGTGGCCACCCTGGGTGCCGCTTCCCAGCCGGGCTGATCCGCCGCCGCGCTGGGCTCGTAGGGGCGGTCGAAGAAGGGGTCGCGCGCCGTCGGTGCGCGGTGGTAGGTGCTGCCGCCGCTGCTGCGCGCGCCGCGTCGGGCGGCGCCGCCTCGCTCGTCGTCGCCCCAGCTGCGCCGGCTGTCGTGCGAGCGCCCGCGTGGGCGCTCGCCGTCGAGCGCCAGCGCTTCGACCTCGATTTTTTTCTTGATCAGCTTCTCGATCTCGGCGACCGAGCGCGCGTCGCTGCTGGCCACCAGCGTCACCGCCAGGCCCGAGGCTCCGGCGCGGCCGGTGCGGCCGATGCGGTGCACATAGTCCTCGGCGTTGAACGGCACGTCGTAGTTGAAGACCGCCGGCACGTCCTTGATGTCCAGGCCGCGCGCGGCGACGTCGGTGCACACCAGCAGGTCGACCTCGCCGGCCTTGAAGGCTTCCAGCGCCTTCAGGCGCTCGTCCTGGCTCTTGTCGCCGTGCAGCGCCGCGGTTTTCAGCCCGTCGCGCTCCAGCGCCCGCGCCAGGCGCGCGCAGCCAAGCTTGCTGTTGACGAAGATGAAGGCCTGCTTGAGCGCTCGATCCTTCAGGATCTGGCGCACCGCGCGGCGCTTGTCGTCATCCTGGGCGCTGAAGAAACGCTGCTCGACGGTGGACGCGGTCTCGTTGGGACGCGCGACCTCAATGGTCACCGGATCCTGCAGATAGCTCTTGGCCAGGCGCTTGATCTCGGGCGAGAAGGTGGCCGAGAACAGCAGCGTGGTGCGCTCCTTGGGCAGGTAGCTGAGGATGCGCTGCAGGTCGGGCAGGAAGCCGATGTCGAGCATGCGGTCGGCCTCGTCCAGCACCACGTATTCGACCTGGTTGAGGATGGCGTTCTTGGCCTCGATGTGATCGAGCAGCCGCCCGGGCGTGGCCACCAGCACCTCGACACCTTTCTTCAGCTCCAGCGTCTGCGGCTTCATGTCCATGCCGCCAAAGACGACGGCGGAGCGCAGCTTGGTGTACTTGGCGTACTGGGCCACCTGCTGCGCGACCTGGTCGGCCAGCTCACGCGTGGGCAGCAGCACCAGCGCGCGCACCGGGTGGCGCGCTGGCGATGCAGAGCTGTTTTCGTGCTTGAGCAGGCGCTGCAGCAGCGGCAGCGAGAACGCCGCCGTCTTGCCGGTGCCGGTCTGGGCTGCGCCCATCACGTCCTTGCCCGTCAGCACCACAGGGATCGCCTCGGCCTGGATGGGCGTCATGTTCTCGTAGCCCATGTCGGCCACGGCGCGCTGCAGCGGATCCGCCAGCGCAATCGAAGAGTAGGGTTGTGTCATGAACCCGTGATTGTCGCATTGCAACAAAAAACCGGCAAATTCTTCCGCAACACGATGGGAAAGCGTCTGCCGCGCACGCAGTCGTGCCGCCGGCTATTGCCTGGTTTCGAGGAAGCGAAACGGCTCGGCCGCCTGAAAGTGCGCGAGCGCATCGCCCGCGTACACCCTGGACTGGTTCGGCCCCAGATCCAGTTTCAGGGTCTTGCCGGTTTCGGCCGAGAAATCGACCTTGCGGGTGTCGACCCAAAAGGTGTTGGGCGTGACCGCCGACTCGAAAAAGTAGAGTCCGCGCTTGTGATCCGCCACGGTGCGCCAGCGTGTCGACGAGATGTTGGGCTGATCCGGCGTGTTGATGCCAAACGGCACCGAGACGTTGCGGATCACGCTGAACGCGGTGGCCACGGCCACATCGGGCAGCAAATCCCTGGGCACCGCATCCATGTAGAACTTGGCGCGCGCAAAGCGGTCGGCCGCGCGGTTGGTGCCGGGCAAAAACACCGTGCCGCCGATGTTCTTCCAGTACTGCTCCAGCGCCAGCTGCTCGTCGAACGTGGGCGAATTGGTCATCACGTTGTAGTCGCGGCTGTGGTGGATGACCGGCCTGCCCTTGATGTATTCGACGATGGCGCTGTCGCCCGTGGCGTCCGACAGCGACAGGTGCAGCGTCGCCAGGCGCTGCTCGCCGGGCACCTTGTCGGTCACCACGACGAACGGTTCTTGGCGCAGCGCCGCCACCGCCTCGGCCACGGTGGCGAAATTGTCGAGTGCGTATTGCGCCCACAGCGAGAGGCTGAGCGTTCTCTTGCCAGCGGTCTCGACCGGGTATTCGGATTCCACCAGCCACAACAGATTGGCGCTCAGGCCCTTCTCGTTCAAGCCGTCGGTGGTGGCGATGTCGTAGCCGGTCGCCACTACGCTGCCATAGCGCGAAGTCCACTCGACCGAGGCCGGGCCGGCCGCACCGTTGCGCCGGGTGCCGCGCGGCAAAATCCACAGGTTGGTGCCCACATCGACCTTCCAGTCCATCGAACGCGTGGTGATGACCTGTCCGTCGTCGCCCAGGTAGACCGCACGCGTGCAGGCATCAGCCGCCGTGGTGGCCGCGGCTGCAGCCAGCGCACACAATGCAAAAATCCAACGCAGTGATTGCTTGTTCATCGAGTCTCCCGACGTCATAAAGGAAAACGCGCCCGAAAGCGCCCGCGCGCTCCGGACATGTCGCCCGGTATTTCACCAACCCTGTCACCGAGATGCGCCGCTCGCCCTTAGAGCGTGTTTACGCTCTTACAACGCGGCGGCGTTGAAGGTGTCGCACGACTGCACGCTGCCCGACCGGTAGCCCTGGTTGAACCAGCGCACGCGCTGCGCGCTGCTGCCGTGGGTGAAGGCGTCGGGGCGCACGGTGCCAGTCTGCTGGCGCTGCAGCGTGTCGTCGCCAATCTGTTGCGCCGCATTCAGCGCCGACTCAATGTCGCCCTGCTGCAGCCAGCCGCGTGCCTGCTGCGAGTGCTGCGCCCACAGGCCGGCGTAGCAGTCGGCCTGCAGTTCAAGGCGCACCGACAGGGCATTCTGCTCACGCTGGCTGATGCGCCCGCGCATCGAATCGACCTTGGCCGTCGTACCCAGCAGGGTCTGCACGTGATGGCCGACCTCGTGAGCGATGACGTAGGCGCGGGCGAACTCGCCCGGCGCGCCCAGCTGGCGGCTCATGGTGTCGAAGAAATCCATGTCCAGGTAGACCTTGTGATCGCCCGGGCAGTAGAACGGCCCCATCGCGCTTTGACCCGTGCCGCAGGCCGTGGGAGTGGCGCCGCGAAACAGTACCAGGCGAGGAGCCTGGTAGCGCGCGCCGCCCTGCGTAAAAATCTGGCCCCAGACGTCTTCGGTCGACGCCAGCACCGTCGAGACAAAGGCCGCCTGGCGGTCGTCCTGCGGAGGTTGCTGTGCCGGGCCCTGCTGCACCTGGGGCGCGCCCTCGCCCGACAGCATGCCGATGGTGGTCAGCGGATTGATGCCGAACACGCCCCAGCCGACCAGCGCGATCACGATGGTGCCGATGCCGATCGAGCGCCCGCCCAGGCCACGCCCTCCGCCGCTGGCGCGGCGGTCTTCGACGTTGTCGGATTGGCGGTTGCCTTCCCAGCGCATGGCCGTGCTCCGTGTAGATGGGGGCGGTGCGTCAGGTGCGCGGCAGCGTCACACCGTGCTGGCCCTGGTATTTGCCGCCGCGGTCCTTGTAGCTGACTTCGCAGGGCTCGTCGCCCTGGAAGAACAGCACCTGGGCGCAGCCCTCACCCGCGTAGATCTTGGCCGGCAGCGGCGTGGTGTTGCTGAATTCGAGCGTCACATAGCCTTCCCACTCGGGCTCGAACGGCGTGACGTTGACGATGATGCCGCAGCGCGCGTAGGTGCTCTTGCCCAGGCAGATGGTCAGCACGTCGCGCGGGATGCGGAAATACTCGACGGTGCGCGCCAGCGCGAAGCTGTTGGGCGGAATGATGCAGGAGTCGCCCTCGAAATCGACGAAGCTTTTCTCGTCGAAGTTCTTCGGGTCGACCACGGTGCTGTGGATGTTGGTGAAGACCTTGAACTCACGCGCGCAGCGGATGTCGTAGCCGTAGCTGCTTGTGCCGTAGCTGATGATTTTCTGGCCGTCGGCCTGGCGCACCTGGCCGGGCTCGAAAGGCTCGATCATGCCGTGCTCGGCCGCCATGCGGCGTATCCATTTATCGCTCTTGATGCTCATCGGGTCAGACTCCTGGCGCGCATTCTGCCATGCGGCCTGCGCGCGCCAGGCGAAAACGCCGCTGTCCGGGCATCACGGCGCCACCGGCGCGCCGCCCTCGTACCAGCGCTTGAACAGGTCGACCTCCTCGGACGTGAGCGCGTCCGGGTTGCCGAACGGCATCTTGCGCAGCTGCACGACCTGTTGGTAGATCTGCTGGGCGTGGCTCTTGACGTCCTCGGGCGTGTCGAACTTGACGCCTTTTTGCTGGATCGTCGCCTGGCTGTGGCAAACCAGGCAGTGCTGCTGCATCAGGTCGTGGATCTGCGCATAGCCCACCGGCTCGCCACTGGCGGCCAGCGCCGGCTGCGGCGCGGGCTTGAGCCACGCCAGCACGCCCAGCAGCACCGCGATGCCCACGGCCGCATAGGGCCAGGGATGCGGATTGCGGCCAAGCTTGAAGCCGTGGCGCATCACGAAGAACTGGCGGATCGCCGCGCCGGCGAACATCATCAGGATCAGCACCAGCCAGTTCTGGCCATGGTTGTAGAGCCAGCCGTAGTGCGTCGACAGCATGGCGAACAGCACCGGCAGCGTGAAATAGGTGTTGTGCACGCTGCGCTGCTTGCCGCGCTTGCCATGGATGGGGTCGACCGGCTGGCCGGCCTTGAGCGCCGCCACCACCTTGCGCTGGCCAGGAATGATCCAGAACAGCACGTTGGCGCTCATCGCGGTGGCCAGCATCGCGCCCATCAGCAAAAACGCCGCCTGGCCGGGAAAGAGGTGGCAGGCGAGGTAAGCGGCGATGCACACCAGCACCAGGACCAGCGCGCCGACGGTGGCGTCGCCATGTTCTTTTTGGCCCCAGATGCGGCAGATCGCGTCATACGCCAGCCAGAACACGGCGAGGAAGGCCAGCGCCGCGACCACGGCCATGGCTGGCGACATGATGGGGTTGGACGGGCTGACCAGGTAGATGCCGGCGTTCCACAGATAGGAGACCGCCAGCAGCGCAAAGCCCGACAGCCAGGTGGTGTAGCTCTCCCAGTAGAACCAATGCAGATGGTCGGGCAGCCTGGGCGGCGAGACGTTGTACTTGACCGGGTGGTAGAAGCCCCCGCCGTGCACCGCCCACAACTCACCGGTCACGCCGTCGCGGCGCATCTTCTCGTCAACCGGCGGCGTCAGGCTGCTGTCGAGAAAGACGAAGTAGAAAGAGGAGCCAACCCAGGCAATGGCGGTGATGACGTGCGTCCAGCGCAGCAGCAGATTGGCCCAGTCGAGCAGATAGCTTTCCATGGTGTTTCGCGCTTGTGTGCTGCTCACCACCGCGGGGCGCTCTGAGCAGGGGAATCGGCCGCGCATGGAGACCCGTCTGCTCTCCCGCTCCGCTGCGACCATAATTTGTGAACTCAAAGTGTATACAAATTACCGAACCGGTATTTCAGGGTTGACCCGCATCAGCAACTGTGCCGCCACGGCCACGGCAATCACCTCGGGCTGCTTGCCGCTGATGCCGGGCACGCCGATCGGGCAGGTCACCTGCTCCAGCTCGGCCCCGGTGTAGCCGCGCGCCTCCAACCGATGGCGAAACGTCGCCCACTTGGTCTTGCTGCCGATCAGGCCAATGAACGGCAGGTCGCTCTGTCGGCGTTGGCGCTGCAGGCAGGCGGCGACGATGTCCAGATCCTCGGCGTGGCTGAAGCTCATGATCAGCACCATCGAGCCGCTCGCCAGGTCGGCGACCGCCGCCTGCACCGGATCGGAATGCTCGCACTGCACCGAATCGGGCAGCTGTGGCGGAAAGATCTCGTCGCGGCTGTCGACCCAGGTGATCGCGAACGGCAGCGGCGTGAGCACGCGCATGATGGCGTGGCCGACATGGCCGCCGCCAAACAGCGCCAGCGGATGGCCTGGCGCGGCCAGTTCGCGGCGCAGCCGCTCGATGTCGCCCGCCTGCACGCATTCATAGTGCAGCGTGACCACGCCGCCGCAGCACTGCCCCAGGCTGGGGCCGAGCGCCTGCCGCACCAGCGGCGCGCGCGCGCCCTGCCCGGCCAGGTACGCGTCCAGGCGCTCGCGCGCCTCGCGCATGGCCTGCAGTTCCAGATGGCCGCCGCCAATGGTGCCGATCAGCACCTCGGGGTCGCTGGCGGCAATCGCCATCCAGGCGCCCACCTCGCGCGGCACCGAGCCCTTGCCCGCGTGCACCCGCACCAGGCATGCCGGCCCCTGCGCCAGCGCTTGCAGCAGTTGCTGCAGCGCGGTGACTGCCAGGGCATTCATGTCCATGAGAAGCACGGCTCAGGAGCCGCGGTAGGTGGAGTAGCTCCAGGGGCTGACCAGCAGCGGCACGTGGTAATGCTGGTCGGCGTGGGCAATGCCGAAATCCAGGTTCACCCGGCCCAGGAAGTTGGGCTCGGGCAGCTGCACGCCCCTGGCCTTGAAGTAGGCTGCCACGTCGAAGGTCAGCCGGTAGGTGCCGGTGCGCAGGCTGTCGTCGCCGAACAGCGGCGCGTCGGTGCGGCCGTCGTGGTTGAGCACCAGGCGCTTGACCAGCGTGGCGTCGTCGCCGTCGGTGGCGTACAGCGCCACCGCCATGCCGGCCGCGGGGCAGCCGTGCATGGTGTCCAGAACGTGGGTACTCAGGCCCATGGTGTCGTCTCCTGTCTTGGGGTTGCAAATTAAAGTGTATACAAATCTTGTACTCGCTTGGCATGGAGGCATCGGTCGTTTACCCTGCCCGCTCCCACCGACAACCCGAGGAGACAAGCATGACTTTGCGCAGCACATTGCTGGCCGCCAGCGTCGCGCTGGCGCTGGCCAGCCTGGCCGGCTGCACCAGCACCGCCCCGTCGTCCCAGGCCGCCGCCCCCGCCGTCGTCCAAAGCAGCGCCGCCCAGGCGGCAGCAGCGGCCTACGACTTCGACATGGACATTTTCCACTCGGTGGTGGCGCACAACGGCATGGTGGCCAGCGAGCAGGCGCTGGCCTCGCGCATCGGGCTGGACACGCTCAAGGCCGGGGGCAACGCGGTCGACGCGGCCGTCGCGATGGGCTTTGCGCTGGCCGTGGCGCTGCCCAATGCGGGCAACATCGGCGGCGGCGGCTTCATGGTGGTGCATGACGCGAAGACCGGGCGCGACGTGGCGCTGGATTTTCGCGAAGTGGCGCCGCAGGGCGCGCACCGCACCATGTACCTGGACGCGCAGGGCAAGGTGATCGACGGCAAGTCGCTCTATACCCACTACGCCGTCGGCGTTCCCGGCACCGTTGCCGGCCTGGCGCACGCGCTGCAGCGCTGGGGCAGCCTGCCGCTGGAGCGCGTCGTCGCTCCGGCCGCCGACCTGGCCGAGAAAGGCTATCCGGTCAGCGAAACCCTGGCCAAGGTGCTCCGCCAGGAGACGAAGACGCTGGCGCCCTGGCCGGCCAGCCAGGCCATCTTCTGGAAGAATGGCGCGCCGCTGCAGCAGGGCGACCTGCTGGTGCAAAAAGACCTGGCCGCCTCGCTGCGCATGATCGGCAAGGAAGGCCCCAAGGCCTTCTACGAGGGCTCAATCGCGCAAAAAATTGCCGCCGAGATGGCGCCGCACGCCGGCGGCATCACGCTGGCCGACCTGAAGAACTACAAGGTGGTCGAGCGCGAACCAGTACGCGGCCACTACCGCGGCTACGAGATCGTCACCATGCCGCCGCCGTCCTCGGGCGGCGCGCACCTGGTGCAGATCCTGAACATGATGCAGCGCTGGCCGATGAAGGACTGGGGCGTCAACAGCGCGCAGAGCATCCACCACATGACCGAGGCGATGAAGCTGGCCTACGCCGACCGCGCCGAGTACCTGGGCGACCCGGACTTCGTCAAGGTGCCGCTCAAGGGCCTGACCTCGATGCGCTACGCCGACCACCTGGCCGCCGGCATCGATCCAGCAAAGGCGCGCCCGGCCCAGTCCATCAAGCCGGGCCAGCCCCAGGCCTACGAGAGCGACCAGACCACGCATTTCTCGGTGGTCGACAAGGCGGGCAACGCGGTGGCCGTCACCTATACGCTGAACACCAACTTCGGCAGCGGCATCGTCGCAGCAGGCACCGGCATCATGCTCAACAACGAGATGGACGACTTTGCCGCCAAGCCCGGCGTGGCCAACGCCTACGGCTTGGTCGGCGGCGACGCCAATGCGGTGCAGGCGGGCAAGCGCCCGCTGTCGTCGATGACGCCCACCATCGCGCTCAGGGACGGCAAGGTGGCGCTGGTCACCGGCAGCCCCGGCGGGCCGCGCATCATCACCACGGTGCTGCAAACCCTGGTCAACATCGTCGACTACGGCATGAACCCCTCTGAAGCCGCCGCCACGCCGCGCTTTCATCACCAGTGGACACCCGACGAGCTGCGCCTGGAGAAAGGCTTTTCCAACGACACGCTGGCGCTGCTGCGCGAGCGCGGACACAAGATCGCCGTCAAGCCCACGATGGGGCGCACGCAGACCATCCAGGTGCGCGAGGGCGTGCTCTACGGCGCGTCCGACCCGCGCAACCCGGACGGGCGCACGCTGGGGTATTGATCCGGCGCGGCCCGGCACGCGCGCCGGGCCGTGGCGGATCGAGCCGGTTGCCGGGAACCTGTTGGCGAGTGCGGGAATGGCTCACAAACACAAACATATATTTACAATAAGTTTCCCATCGCCAACACCTTCCCAGCACCTTGTCTGACGGCCCCACACACCCCACGCAACCCCCAGGCGCCGGCAGGTCTTCCATGCGGGTGCTTGGCCAGGCCCGGCTGCGGCAGGTGCTGACCGCCATTCTTGCCGCCTTCATGCTGCTGGCGGCGATGAACCTGGCCAAGGGCGCCTGGCTGGCCGCCGGCCTGGAGCTGACCACGGTCGCGCTGCTCGTGGCGGCCTATCGCCTCAACGAGCGCCACCGGGCAATGGCCAGCGCCTGGCTGACGCTGGGCTCTCTGCTACTGATGCTGCTGGGGCTGATGGTGGCCGGCCAGGGTTTGTATGACGAAGCCTTCATCGCCTTTCCCGGCCTGCTGCTGTTTGCCAGCATGTTCGGCTCGCACCGGCTCTCGGCCGCGCTACTGGCGGTCATGCTGGCGGCACTGGCCGGCCTGTACGGGGCGCACCAGCTGGGCTTCCTGCCCAGCGTGCCGCACGCGATCGACGCCTCGCGCCCACTGGCGCTGGCCACCATCCTGGTCGCCACCGGCATCTTCGTCATGGTCGTCAAGGCCGACCAGCGCCACCTGCTGGCGCAGCTGGACATCGAAAAGCACGAGCTGATGCGCTCGCACGCCCGCATCGAGGAGCTGGCCTACCGCGACATGCTGACCGGCCTGCCCAACCGCACGCTGGCGCTGCACCGCCTCGACGGCCTGCTGGCCCAGGCGCAGCGCGACCAGACGCTGGTGGGCGTCATGCTCCTCGACCTGGACCATTTCAAAACCATCAACGACGGGCTGGGCCACGCCAGGGCGGACGCGCTGCTGCGCGCCGTGGCCACGCGGCTGCGCGCCTGCGTGCGCCCGGGCGACACGGTGGCGCGGCTGGCAGGCGACGAGTTCGCGGTACTGCTGGGCGGCGTGCGCGACGAGCAGGCGTTCACCACGATCGCCAACAAGCTGCTCGCGCAGTTCGACCAGCCCTTTGCGCTGGACGACATGCCGGTGCACACCAGCTGTTCGCTGGGCATCGCCATCCATCCGCGCGACGGTGGCGACGGCACCACCTTGCTCAAGCACGCCGACCTGGCCATGTCCCAGTCCAAGAGCGCCGGGCGCAACACGTTTCGCTTCTTCGACGAGCAGATGAACGCCAGCCTGGCCGAGCAGCTGCAGCTGAGCGCCGGCCTGCGCAACGCGCTGGAGTGCGGCCAGCTGCAGCTGCACTACCAGCCCAAGATCGACCTGGCCAGCGGGCGCATCACCAGCGCCGAGGCGCTGATGCGCTGGCACCACCCCGAACAGAGTTGGATCTCGCCCGAGCGCTTCATCCCGGTGGCCGAACGCGCCGGAATGATCGAGCAGCTGGGCAACTGGGCGCTGCACCAGGCCTGCACCGACCTGCTGCGCTGGCAGGCGCAGGGGCTGCACGGCATCCGCGTGGCGGTCAACGTCTCGCCGCTGCAGTTTCTGCGCACCGACATGGCGCACACGGTCACCCAGGTGCTGCGCCAGCATGGCGTGACCGCGACATCGATCGAGCTGGAGATCACCGAATCGGTGCTGCTGGGCGACACCGCCCGCCTGAGCCAGACTTTGGATCGGCTGCACGACCTGGGCGTGCAGGTGGCCATCGACGACTTCGGCACCGGCTACTCCAACCTGGCCTATCTGCAGCGCCTGGCGGTACAGCACCTGAAGATCGACCGCTCGTTCACCCGCGACATCGCGCACGAGCCGCAAACGTGCGAGCTGGTGCGCGCCATCATCGAGATGGCGCGCTGCCTGGGCCTGCGCACCGTGGCCGAGGGCGTCGAAGACGCGCCCACGCAGCAACTGCTGCAGACGCTGGGCTGCGACGTCGGCCAGGGCTTTCACTGGTCGGCGGCGCTGCCGGCGCAGTCGTTTGCCGACTTCGTTCGCCGCCACCACAGCGCCCTCCAGCCTGCCCTGGCCACGGCGGGCTGACCGCCTGCCTCCTTCCGCCCGCCACCGATGTACTGCGCTGGCGGCTCGGTACAGACCGGGTTTTCCTTGGATTTGCGGTGCACCAAAAGTGTATACACATTTGGTCGCCAGCGCTATCATGGCGCCATGCAAACGACCACCACCAGCCAAATCGTCGAGCAGCTCACGCGCGCCATCATCGAGCACCGCCTGCACCCCGGCACCAAGCTGGCCGAGCAGAAGCTGGCCGATCACTTCGGCGTCTCGCGCACCCTGGTGCGCCAGGCGCTGTTCCAGCTGTCGCAAAACCGGCTGGTGCGCCTGGAGCCGGCGCGCGGCGCCTTCGTCGCCGCACCCACGGCCGAGGAGGCGCGCCAGGTCTTTGCGGTGCGCCGCATGCTGGAGGCCGAGATGACGCGCAACCTGGCCGCCCAGTGCACACCGGCGCAGCTTCGCGCGCTGCGCGACCACGTGGCGCGCGAGCAGGCCGCCGTGGAGCGCGCCGACGTGTCCGGGCGCAGCGAACTGCTGGCCGACTTCCACGTCGCCATGGCGCGGCTGACCGGCAACGAGGTGCTCGCCCAGCTGCTGGGCGAGCTGATCTCGCGCTGCGCGCTGATCGTGCTGATGTACCAGAGCGCCAGCGCCGCCGCGCACTCGCACGAGGAGCACGAGGCCATCGTCGACGCACTGGCCGCACGCGACGCCGAGCGCGCGGTGCGCCTGATGGACGAGCACCTGCAGCACGTCGAGGCCAGCCTGGTATACGACCGCGAACAACCGGCCAACGAGCTGTCGCTGGCGCTTTCCTGAAAGTCCCCACCCATGTCCCTGCCCATCTACGACGCCACCGCACCCTACCCCCGCGACCTGCACGGCTACGGCCGCAATCCGCCCCATCCCCACTGGCCAGGCCAGGCGCGCGTTGCGGTGCAGTTCGTGCTCAACTACGAGGAAGGCGGCGAAAACTGCGTGCTGCACGGCGACGCGGCGAGCGAGCAGTTCCTCTCGGAGATGTTCAACCCCGCGGCCTACCCAGCGCGCCACATGAGCATGGAGGGCATCTACGAATACGGAGCGCGCGCCGGCGTGTGGCGCATCCTGCGCGAGTTCGAGCGCCGGGGCCTGCACCTGACCGTCTTCGGCATTGCCAGCGCGCTGCAAAAACACCGAGAGGCCGCCCAAGCCTTCGACGAACTGGGCCACGAAGTGGCCTGCCACGGCCTGCGCTGGATCCACTACCAGGATCTGCCCGAAGCCGTCGAACGCGCCCACATGCAGCAGTGCCTGGATATCTTCGAAGACCTCTATGGCAGCGGCGGCGACCACGGCCTGGGCTGGTACACCGGCCGCGACAGCCCCAACACCCACCGCCTGGTGGCCGACGCCGGGCGCTTTGCCTACGACAGCGATTACTACGGCGACGACCTGCCGTTCTGGATGAAAGTGAGCAAGAGCGACGGCAGCGCCGCGCACCAGCTCATCGTGCCCTACACGTTGGACGCCAACGACATGCGCTTTGCCCTGCCCCAGGGCTACTCGCACGCCGACCCGTTCTTCCAGTACCTGAAGGACAGCTTCGACACGCTCTACGCCGAGGGCGATCCGGACGACCTGAACGCGCCCAAGATGATGAGCATCGGCATGCACTGCCGCCTGCTGGGCCGCCCCGGGCGCATCACCGCGCTGCAGCGCTTTCTGGACTACATCCAGCGCCACGACCGCGTCTGGATCTGCCGGCGCATCGACCTGGCGCGCCACTGGGCCGAGCGCTTCCCCGCACCGCTCTGACCGGCGCTGCCGGCGCCCCATCGACAAGACGACAACGACACCGATAGGAGACATTCCCCGTGGCATTGACCCTGGAACAACTGAACGCAGCCCCGCTCTCCGAAGCCGTGCAACTGCTGGACGGCGTGTACGAGCATTCGCCCTGGATTGCCGAGGCGGCGCTGGCGCGGCGCCCGTTCACCAGTCTGGCGCAGCTCAAATACGCAATGGTACAGGCGCTGGACGCCGCGGGCGAAGAGCGCCAGCTGCAACTGATCCGCGCCCACCCGGAGCTGGCCGGCAAGGCCATGGTCGGTAAGACGCTGACTGCCGAATCGACCAACGAGCAGAACAAGGCCGGGCTGACCGACTGCACGCCAAAGGAGTTCGAGCGCATCCAGCAGCTCAACCAGGACTACAACGCGCGCTTCGGCTTTCCCTTCATCCTGGCAGTGCGCGGCCCGCGCGGGCTGGGCCTGTCCAAGCGGCAAATCATCGACACCTTTGCCCGCCGCCTGGACAACCCCCGGGACTTCGAGCGCGCCGAGGCGCTGCGCAACATCCACCGCATTGCAGAAATTCGGCTCAACGACAAGTTCGACGCCGAGCCCGTGCTCGGCAACGACGTCTGGGACTGGCACGAGCGCCTGGCCCAGCACAGCGATGCCGGCTTTGCCGAACTGGGCCAGCTCACCGTCACTTACCTGACCGACGCCCACCGCGCCTGCGCCCAGCGCATCAGCCACTGGATGCGCGAGGCGGGCTTTGACGAAGTCAGTATTGACGCCGTGGGCAACGTCGTCGGCCGCTACCACCCGGCGCAAGAAGGCGGCAAATACCTGCTTACCGGCAGCCACTACGACACTGTGAGAAACGCCGGCAAGTACGACGGCCGGCTGGGTATCTTCGTGCCAATGGCCTGCGTGCGTGCCCTGGCCCGCGAGAAGCGGCGCCTGCCGTTCGGCATCGAGCTCGTCGCCTTTGCCGAGGAAGAAGGCCAGCGCTACAAGGCGACCTTCCTCGGATCGGGCGCGCTGGTCGGCGACTTCGATCCCGCGTGGCTCGACCAGCAGGACGCGGACGGCATCACGCTGCGCGACGCCATGGTGCATGCCGGCCTGTGCATCGACGACATCCCCAGGCTCAAGCGCGATGCGGCGCGCTACCTGGGCTTCATCGAGGTGCATATCGAGCAGGGCCCGGTGCTCAACGAGCTGGGCATTCCACTGGGCGTGGTCACCAGCATCAACGCCAGCAGCCGCTACCAGTGCCAGGTCACCGGCATGGCCAGCCACGCCGGCACCACGCCAATGGACCTCCGCCGCGACGCCGCGCTGGCCGCCGCCGAGCTTGCGCTGTACGCCGAGCAGCGCGCGCTGCGCGACGTGGGCAGCGTGGCCACCGTCGGCATGCTGCAGGTGCCCAACGGCTCGGTCAACGTGGTGCCGGGGCGCTGCCTGTTCAGCCTGGACATGCGCGCGCCCAGCGACGCGCAGCGCGACGCGCTGGAGGCCGACGTGCTGGCCGAATTTGCCTCCATCTGCCAGCGCCGCGGCCTGCGCTACGAGAGCACGCGCTCGATGCAGGCCAGCGCCGCGCCCAGCAACCCCGTGTGGCAGATGCGCTGGGAGGCGGCCGTGCAGGCACTGGGTCTGCCGCTGCACCGCATGCCCAGCGGCGCCGGCCACGACGCGATGAAGATCCACCAGATGCTGCCCCAGGCCATGCTGTTCGTGCGCGGCGAGAACAGCGGCATCAGCCACAACCCGCTGGAATCGAGCACCGCCGACGACATGCAGCTGGCCGTCGACGCCTTCAGCCATGTCTTGCACCAACTCGCACAGGAAAACCCATGAACACCTACGAACGACTGGACGCCTGGATCGACCAGCACTTTGACGAGCAGATCACGTTTTTGCAGCAGCTGGTACGCGTGCCCACCGACACGCCGCCGGGCAACAATGCGCCGCACGCCGAGCGCACCGCCGAGCTGATCGCCGCCTGGGGCTTTGACGCCGAGAAGCACGCCGTGCCCGAGCAGGAAGTGCGCGACTACGGCATGCAGTCCATCACCAACCTGATCGTGCGCCGCCCCTATGGCGACGGCGGGCGCACCGTGGCGCTCAACGCCCACGGTGACGTCGTACCCCCGGGCGAGGGCTGGCAGCACGACCCCTACGGCGCAGAAATCGACAGCGGCGCGATGTACGGGCGCGCCACCGCGGTGAGCAAGAGCGATTTTTCGACCTTCACCTTCGCGGTACGCGCGCTCGAAGCCGTCGCCAAACCCAGCAAGGGCGCCATCGAACTGCACTTCACCTATGACGAAGAGTTCGGCGGCTTGCTCGGCCCAGGCTGGCTGCTGGCGCAAGGGTTGACCAAACCCGACCTGCTGATTGCCGCCGGTTTCTCCTACGAGGTCGTGACCGCGCACAACGGCTGCCTGCAGATGGAGGTCACGGTGCACGGCAAGATGGCGCACGCCGCCGTGCCGCACACCGGCGTCGACGCACTGCAGGGCGCCGTGGCCGTCATGGGCGCGCTGTACGCGGAAAACACCGCGTATAAACAGATCAGCTCCCGGGTGCCCGGCATCAAGCACCCCTATCTGAACATCGGGCGCATCGAGGGCGGCACCAATACCAACGTCATTCCCGGCAAGGTGGTGCTCAAGCTCGACCGCCGCATGATCCCCGAGGAAAACCCGGCCGAGGTCGAGGCCCGCATCCGCGCCGTCATCGCCCAGGCGGTGCAAGACTTCAACGCGCAGCGCGGCTACACCGGCGACGACGCGGTGCGCGTGGACATCCGCCGCATCCTGCTGGCCAACGCCATGACGCCGCTGGCCGGCAACGCGCCGCTGGTCGACGCCATCCAAAAGCACGGCGAGGCGGTCTTCGGCGAAAAGCCACCGGCCGTCGGCACGCCGCTGTATACCGACGTGCGCCTGTACGTCGAACAAGGCATTCCCGGTGTGATCTACGGCGCCGGCCCGCGCACCGTGCTGGAGTCCCACGCCAAGAGAAACGACGAGCGCGTGCAGCTCGAAGACCTGCGCCGCGCCACCAAGGTCGTCGCGCGCACGCTGGCCGATCTGCTGGCATAGGCCAGCGGCCTCTGATGCCCGCCCCACCCGGGCGCGGGCAGTTCTCTTGCACCGGCACGGCCGCCCGCCCATACTCAGGCCATGCCTTCCACCCTCCCAGACGACCTCAGCGACGCCACCATCCCCGCAGCCAAGGTGCACCAGTGGCGCCGCCAGCGCCTGCACCAGGTGCTGTGGATTCTGATCGTCGCCTTTGCCGCACTGGCCGTGGCCAGCGCCACGCACCACGCCTGGGCCGCCGTGGCGCTGCACCTGTGCGCGGCCGCCGTGCTGGCGCTGGGCGTGCACTGGAGCCGCCGCGGCCATCCGCAGCTGGCCACCGCGGCGCTGCTGGGCGCGCCCACGGTGGCGCTGCTGGCACTGGCCAGCGAGGGGCTGTACGACGCCACGCTGCTGGCGCTGCCTGCCCTGCTGGTGTTTGCCGGGCTGTTCGGCTCGCGCCGGCTGCTGGCGCTGCTGCTGGTGTGCATGCTGGCTGCGCTCGCCCTGCTCTACGGCATGCACCTGCGCGGCATCCTCCCCAGCACGGCTGCGCCGCTGGGACCGCACCGCATCGTGCTGATGTCGGCCATGCTGGTGGTCACCGCATTTTTCGTCTGGCTGCTGGTGGCCGACCTGGGCCGGGCGCTGGAGCAAATCGAGACCGACCGCCAGGCGCTGATCGGCTCACACGCGCGCATCGAGCTGCTGGCCCACCGCGACAGCCTCACGCAGTTGCCCAACCGCACGCTGGCCAAGGATCGCCTCGGCCATCTGCTCGAGCATGCCCAGCGCAGCGGCACGCAGGTGGCGGTCGTCCTGCTCGACCTGGACACGTTCGGCCAGGTCAACGAACGCCTGGGCCACGACGAGGGCGACAGCCTGCTGGTGCAGTTGGCCCAGCGGCTGCGTACCAGCATGCGCGCGTCCGACACGGTGGCGCGCTTCTCGGGCGACGAGTTCCTGATCACCGCCGGCGACCTGCAGGGCAACGGCGCGGTCACCAGCCTCCTGACCAAGCTGCTGCAG
Organism: Comamonas faecalis; assembly: GCF_039538025.1. Lineage (NCBI taxonomy): Bacteria > Pseudomonadati > Pseudomonadota > Betaproteobacteria > Burkholderiales > Comamonadaceae > Comamonas > Comamonas faecalis. Next base: position 43,025 of record NZ_BAABBP010000009.1, on the reverse strand, counting down.
GCGCTGGAGCAGCCCTTTGCCACGCAGGAGCAGCCACTGCAGCTGACGGCCTCCATCGGCATTGCCGTGGCGCCGCGCGACGGCAACGACACCGACACGCTGCTGCGCCACGCCGACCTGGCCATGCAGCACGCCAAGGCCGCGGGCGGCGACACGCTGCACTTTTTTGCGCCCGGCATGGACGAGCAGGCCCGCCAGCGCCTGGAGCACACCCAGCGGCTGCGCAAGGCGCTGGTGGACGACGCTCTGCAGCTGCACTACCTCCCGCAGGTGGCGCTGGGCCGCACGCGCGTGGCCGCCGCGCAAGCGCGCATCCTGTGGCAGGACAGCCGGCTGGGTGCGCAATGGCTGGACGCGGACGCGCCGCTGGTTGCCAGCAGCGGGCTGGTCGACATGCTGGGCACCTGGGCGTTGCGCCGCGCCTGCCAGGACGCACGCGCCTGGCGCGCCCAAGGCCTGGAGGACGTGGCGGTGAGCGCTCCGGTCTCGGCGCTGCAGTTTCGCCACGGCGCCATCGAACGCCAGGTGGCCGAGGCGCTGGCCGCCGCCCAGCTGCCGGCCAGCGCGCTGATACTGGAGCTGGCCGAGCCGCAAAACGGCACCGAAGTGGCGCAGCTTGCCGCGCCGCTGCAGCGCCTGGCCGCCAGCGGCGTGCGTATCGTCATCCGCCGCTTTGGCAGCGGCGCGGCCAGCCCGCTGTGGCTGGATCACCTGTCGGCGGCGGCGCTGGAGCTGGACGCCCCCCTGGTGCGCAGCAGCGACGCGGCGCACGCGCGCACTCTGCAGACGCTGGCGGCCGTCGCCCGGTCGCTGCAGCTGCCGGTCAGCGCCGGCGGTGTGGACGATGCAGCCGCGCTGCAGCGCATGCAGGCGCTGGGCTGCAGCGCCGGCAGCGGGTCGTACTGGACGGAGCCGCTGGCGCCCGCGCAGCTCGTTGCCTGGGTGCGCCAGCACGAAGCGCACGCCGAGAGCGTAAACACGCTTTGAGAGCGTGTTTACGCTCTGAGCAACTGCGCCTTCGCCGGCCTACCACTGGCCCGGGTTGGGCTGGCGCTTGCGGATGGCCTGCAGAATCAGCTCATGCATGTCGGGGCGCTTGGCCTGCTGCGCAAACGCCAGTGCATCGAGCCCCAGCTCGTTCTTGATCGCCGGGTCGGCGCCCTCGTCAACCAGCAGCCGCGCCACCTCGGGGCGGCCGTAGCGCACGGCCATCATCAAAGGCGTCGTGCCATTGGGAGATGCCGCATCGATATAGGCATGGTGCTCCAGCAGCAGTGCGGTCACCGCCGGCGCGTCGTCGCCCAGGCTGGAGGCGGCGTAGTGCAAGGGCGTCCAGCCGACCTGGTTCACGTCGGCGTCGCGCTCGATCAATGCCCTGGCCGTGGCCAGGTCGCCCTGCAGCGCGGCCAGCATCAGCGCGGTCTCGCCCTTGGCGCTGGCGGCATTGACCTGCAGGCCGGGCGCGGCCAGCAGCGCCGCGACCGCCTTGCGCGCCTTTTCGCGCTGCGCCAGCAGCAACGCCGGCTCGCCGCCGGCGGTGCGCGCATTGGGGTCGAAGCCGCGGCGCAGCAGATTTGCCACCGTGGCACCGTCGTCGACCTGCAGCGCACGAAAGAAATCCTCGTACGCGCCGGCCTGCACGCCGTGCGTGGCCAGCAGCAGCGCGGCGGGCAGCAGGGCCAGGATGCGGCGGCGCATCATGGCTGCGGCTCCCCGCGCAAAAACAGCCGCTCGAAGTTGCGGCTGGTCAGCTCGGCCACTTCTTCGACCGGCAGGCCGCGCAACTGCGCGATCTGCTGCGCGACGAACGGCACGTACGACGGGTTGTTGACCTTGCCGCGGTAGGGCACGGGCGCGAGATACGGGCTGTCGGTCTCGATCAGCAGACGATCGAGCGGCACGAAGGCCGCCACGTCGCGCAGATCCTGCGCGTTCTTGAAGGTCAGGATGCCCGAGAACGAGATGTAAAAACCCATGTCCAGCGCGGCGCGTGCCACGGCCTGCGTTTCGGTGAAGCAGTGGAACACGCCGCCTGCGCTGCTCGCGCCACCATCCTCGCCCTCCTCGCGCAGAATGCCCAGCGTGTCGTCGCTGGCGCTGCGCGTGTGGATGACCAGCGGCTTGCGCGCCGCGCGTGCCGCGCGGATGTGGGTGGAAAAGCGCGTGCGCTGCCAGTCCAGATCGGCAATGCTGCGCCCGCCCTTGCGATCCTGCATGCCGTAGTAGTCCAGCCCTGTCTCGCCAATGGCGACGACGCGCGCCAGCGCCGCGCGATCGAGCAAATCCTGCACTGTGGGCTCGCGCACGCCCTCCTCGTCAGGGTGCACGCCGACGGTGGCCCAGAAATTGTCATAGCGGGTGGCCAGCGCGTGCACACCGTCGAACTCTTCCAGCGTGGTGCAGATGCACAGCGCCCGATCGACCTGGGCGGCCTGCATGGCGGCGCGTATCTGCGGCAGCTGCGGCGCCAGCGCCGCATCGTTCAAATGGCAGTGGGAATCGACAAACATCGGCAAAGCATACGCACCGGGTGGCCGCCTGTGCGCGGCCGCCCGGCGCAGGGTGGAGAAATCAAATGGTCTGAGTCGGCTTGTCCATGCCGAGGCTGGCGCCCAGCAGTTCCTCGATCTTGAGCCGCAGCTCGCGCGACTTGTCGTCGTTGGGAAAGCGCACGCCCACACCCTGGCTGCGGTTGCCCGAGGCATGCGCCGGCGTGACCCAGGCCACGCGCCCGGCCACCGGGTAGCGCTGGGGGCTGTCGGGCAGCGACAGCAGCACGTAGACATCGTCGCCCAGCCGGTAGTCCTTGGTCGTCGGCACGAAGATGCCGCCCTCGGTAAAGAACGGGATATAGGCTGCGTACAGCGCGGCCCGCTCCTTGATGTTGAGCTGCATGACGCTGGGGCGCGGCGTGGTGGCTGTGGTGTTCATGGCGCGGGCGGTACAGAAGTCAAGTATCAAAGTGTAGTAGTGCGCGCGCCTGGCCCACAAGCGCCTCCAGCATCAGGGTGGCGTTGTAGGGGTGATCGGCGGTGCGCGCCTGCTGCGCCAGCGTGTGCGACCAGCGCACCAGCACGGTGAGTTGCGGCAGCAGCTGCGCCGCGGGCAGATCCTGCGGCTCGAAATAGCGCGGCGCGGCACCCGCGCGCAACGCCATCAGGTCGTGGCACAGCTTCTGCAGCACGTCGACCGCCTGTGCCGGCGCCAGGTCGGCCAGCGCCGCCGCGTCGCCGCGCGCCAGCGTGCGCGGCAACTGCGCCCACGACGCAGGAGCGCGGCCGCTGCGCGCCAGGGCCAGCGCATCGTCGGGGCGCCCGCCGCAGGCGCGCAGCCACACTTGCGCGGCCTGCGCGTCCACGCCCTGCTGCGCCAGCCAGTGCAGGATGGCGTCCTGCTGTGGCCACAGCATGGTGTGCGCCAGGCAGCGGCTGCGAATCGTCGGCAGCAACTGGTGCGCCGCCTCGCTGGCCAGCACGAAGCGCAGGTCGCCCGCGGGCTCCTCCAGCGTCTTGAGCAAGGCGTTGGCCGCCACCGCGTTCATCTGCTCTGCCGGGTAGACCAGCACCGCCTTGCCGCGCCCGCGTGCGCTGGTGCGCTGGGCAAACTCGACCGCATCGCGCATCGCGTCGACCCGGATCTCGCGGCTGGGCTTGCGCTTCTTGTCGTCGATGTCGGCCTGCGCCTTCTCGGGCAGCGGCCAGCCCAGTGCCAGCATCTGGGTCTCGGGCATCAGCACGCACAGGTCGGCGTGGGTGTGCACGTCGATGGCGTGGCAGCTGGCGCACTGGCCGCAGGCACCGCCCTGCGTCGGCGCATCGCACAGCCAGGCGCGCACCAACGACAGCGCCAGCGCGTACTGTCCCAGGCCCGACGGCCCCTGCAGCAGCCAGGCATGGCCGCGCTGGGCCAACAGCGCCTGGCGCTGCGCGGCTATCCATTCGGGCACGGCGCCCTGCCCGCTCATGCCCCGCCTCCGGGCGCCGCCAGCCAGCCGCGCGCCTGCAGCGCCGCGCGCACCTGGGCGGCCACCTGCGCACGCTCCTGGTCGGCGTCGATGCGCACGATGCGCTGCGGCGCCTGCGTGGCGCGCGCGGCATAGCCCGCGGCCACGCGCTCGAAGAACGCCGCCGGCTCGGCCTCGAAGCGGTCGGGGCTGCGCGCGGCCTGCAGGCGCTGCGCCGCCACCGCGGGCGGCAGGTCGAACCACAGCGTCAGGTCGGGCTCGCGCAGCCGCTGCGCGTCGGCACCGGCGCCGGTCTGCACCAGGCGCTCCATCAGTGCCAGCGTCTGCAGGTCAAAGCCCCGCCCTGCACCCTGGTAGGCAAAGCTCGCGTCGGTGAAGCGGTCGCACAGCACCACCTCGCCGCGCGCGAGCGCCGGCTCGATGACACAGCGCAAATGGTCGCGCCGCGCGGCGAAGACGACCAGGATCTCGGTGAGCGCATCCATGCCCTCGTGCAGCAGAAGCTCGCGCAGCTTCTCGGCCAGCGGCGTGCCGCCGGGCTCGCGCGTGAGCAGCACGCGCGAGCCCGCATCCTGCAGCGCCTGCGCCAGCGCCTGGATGTGCGAGGATTTGCCCGCGCCGTCGATGCCTTCGAAGGTGATGAACAGGCCGGCTGCACTCATTTGCGTCCTCGCTGGTAGCGGTTGACCGCGCGGTTGTGCTCGTCCAGCGTGGCGCTGAAGTGGCTGGTGCCGTCGCCACGCGCGACGAAATACAGCGCCTTGGTCGGCGCCGGCTGCACCGCAGCCAGCAGCGCCGCCTTGCCCGGCATTGCGATCGGCGTGGGTGGCAGGCCGGCGCGAGTGTAGGTATTCCAGGGCGTGTCAGCCTGCAGGTCGCGCTTGCGCAGGTTGCCGTCGAAGGCCTCGCCCAGGCCGTAGATCACCGTCGGGTCGGTCTGCAGCAGCATGCCGCGGCGCAGGCGGTTGGTGAACACGCCGGCAATCTGTGCGCGATCCTCGGCGCGGCCGGTTTCCTTCTCGACGATGCTCGCCAGAATCAAGACTTGGTCGGCCGACTTGAGCGGCGTGTCCGGCGCGCGCAGCGCCCAGGCCGCATCCAGGTGCCGATCCATCGCGTGCAGCGCGCGGCGCAGCACGGCCAGGTCCGAACTGCCCTTGGCGTAGGCGTAGGTGTCGGGGAAGAACCGGCCCTCGGGCGCGACGCCTGCGCGTTCCAGCGCCGCCATGATGGCGGCGTCGTCCATCGCGGCCGTATCGTCCTTGAGCTGCTGGGCCTGCGCCAGCGCCTGGCGCACCTGGCGAAACGTCCAGCCCTCGACCAGCGTCACCGTGCTCAGCGATTGTTCGCCGCGCACCAATTTCTGCAGCAATTCATAGGGCGTGGTGCCCTGCGTGATCTCGTAATTGCCGGCGCGGATCTGACGATCCTTGCCCGAGATGCGAAACCACAGCCACAGCCAACGCGGCTGCACCTGCACGCCCGCCTGTGCCACCGCCTGCGCCACCCTGCGCGGCGCGGTGCCGGGCTCGATCTCCAGCTCGACCGCCTGCCCGCCCGGCAGCCGCAGCGGCGCGTGCAGCCACCAAGCCGCACCGGCACCAGCAGCAAGCACAATCAGCAGCAGTACAAGCAGAAAACGGCGCACGAAACAACCCCAACCCACGTCAAACCAAACCGGTCATCATAATTCAGCCCATGAACGATTTGCCTTCTCCAGCGCTCGACGGCGCCGCCCCGCTGAGCCATCTGGGCGTGATCCGCGTCCAGGGCGACGACGCCGCTCCTTTTCTGCACTCACAACTCACCCAGGACTTCCTGCACCTGGCGGCCGACCAGGCCCGCCTGGCCGCATTGCTCAGCCCCAAGGGCCGCATGCTGACCAGCATGATCGGCGTGTGGCTTGCCAACGACGACATCGCGCTGGTCTGCAGCCGCGACCTGCTGGTCGCCACGCTCAAGCGCCTGTCGCTGTTCGTGCTGCGCGCCAAGGCAAGGCTGAGCGACGCCACGGCGCAATTCCAGCTCTGGGGCCTGGCCGGCTCCGCCGCGCAGGCCGCCCTGCCTCCGGGGGCCACACCGTGGCAGCAGCATGTGCAGGGCGGCGCAGCCAGCGTGCGGCTCTACCCCGCGGCCGGCCAGTCGCGCGCGCTGTGGCTGGCGCCCGCGGATCACGCCGCGCCCGACGCGCCGTCGCTGGCACAGGCGCACTGGCTGTGGAGCGAAGTGGCCAGCGGCGTCGCCACGCTCAGCGCCGCACTGACCGACAAGCTGGTGCCGCAAATGCTCAACTACGAATCCATTGGCGGCGTGAGCTTCAAAAAGGGCTGCTACCCCGGCCAGGAGGTGGTGGCGCGCAGCCAGTTTCGCGGCGCGATCAAACGGCGCACCTACCTGGCACACTTGCCAGCCCACTGCGCGCCCGGCACCGAAATCCATGCCGCCGGCCACCCCGACGAGCCCGCCGGCCTGGTCGCCCAATGCGCCAACGCCCCGGACGGCAGCGCCGCAGCACTGGTCGTGCTGCAGATCGCCGCAGCCGACGCCACGCTGCAAACTGCCACCGGCGTACCGCTGACGCTGCAGCCCCTGCCCTACGCTTTGCTGCAGGACATTTGAAGCGGCATGAAAAAACGCACTGGTCTTGAAAGATCAGTGCGTTTCCAGAGTGGTGGGTCGTGTTGGATTCGAACCAACGACCAACGGATTAAAAGTCCGCTGCTCTACCGGCTGAGCTAACGACCCGTATTCTTGCGAAGCCTGTGATTCTAATTCAAAAAATTGCCGTTTCTGCGGAAACAGCCAGATTTTCCATCACCCATCCTGCCGCGCACTGGCCAAACGTGGCAGTGACCGCAACGGACGACCCGTAGCCGCGGCAGTTGAGCGAGCCGTCGCCGCCCTGCAGGTCGCACGATGCGTGGGGCGCGGCAACGGCCTCACGGCTGAAGATGCAGGCGATGCCGATGCGCTTGCCGCCCTGCGGCGCGCCGTGCTCACGGCGCAGGCGGTAGCGCAGTTGCGCGAGCAGTGGGTCGTGCGTGGTTTGCGACAGGTCGGCCAGATCGACCTTGTGCGCCAGGCGCTTGCCGCCGGCCGCGCCTACGCTGACGAAGGCGCAGGAGCGCCGCCGCTGGCGCAGCGCCCAGGCGGCCAGCGCGGTCTTGGCGCGCACCTGGTCGCAGGCGTCGATCACCGCGTCCACCGTCTGGCCCTGCAGCAGCGCAGGCCAGTTGGCCTCATCGACGAAGTCCTCAATGCACTGCACCTGGCAGTCCGGGTTGATCTGTGCGATGCGCTCGGCCATGGCCTGAACCTTGGCCTGCCCCAGCGTGCCGGTCAGCGCATGGATCTGACGGTTGACGTTGGACTCGGCCACATGGTCGAGGTCGATCAGCGTCAGCCGCCCCACGCCGCTGCGCGCCAGCGCCTCCGCAGCCCAGGAGCCTACGCCGCCGATGCCGATGACGACCGCATGGGCGGTGCGAATACGCGCGGCGCCCGCCACGCCGTACAGCCGCGCCAGGCCGCCAAAGCGCCGCTCCAGGCTGGCCTGGACGCCATCGTCCTCGGCCACCTCCGGGAGGATGCTGGTCTCGGCGCCCGCGTCCACGGCGCTTACTTCAGGCGCGCCAGGCGCTCCTTGGCGGCGCTGGCGGCTTCGGACTGAGGGTAGACCTTGATCAGGTCTTCCAGCGTCTTGCGTGCGGCCTTGGTGTCCTTGAGCTCGACCTGGCAATTGGCGATCGACAGGGCGGCCTCTGGCGCGCGCGCATGGTTGGGGTTGGCGGCCAGCAGCGCCTTGAAGTTGTCGATGGCGCCCTTGTAGTCGCGCGTGGCATATTGGGCATTGCCCAGCCAGAAGCGCGCCGAAGGCAGGTAGCCCGACTGCGGGTACTGGCGCACGAAGCCATCGAAAGCAGTGGCCGCCTCGGCGAACTTGCCCGAGCGGAACACGCCCAGCGCGGCCTCGTAATCCTGGCGCTCCTTGGGCTCGGCGACGAACTCCATGCCGTCGACCTGCACCGTCGTGGGCTCGAACTGGTGCAGGCGCTGCTGCGTGTCCTTCTGGCTGCGCTGCAGATCGGCCACGTCGCGCTGCAGCTTCTCGTTGGCGCCGCGCAGGTTGGCTACTTCGACGCGCAGCGCCTCGATCTGGGTCTGCATGTCCAGCAGGCTGCGGCGCAGCTGCGCCGCGTCGGTGCTTGAGCGCTCGCCGCTTTGCTGACTGGACTGCGTGAGCGCATCCACGCGCTCGCGCAACTCCAGGATGGCGCGGCGCGCGTCGCCGTCTTCGAACAGCGCGTAGCTGGGCGTGGCCCACAGCGCCGCCGTCGCGCAGGCGGCCACGGTGAGCGCACGCAAGGCCGCGCGTGGGTGCACGTACCCGGCCATCACTTGTGGTAATTCAGCTCAACGCGGCGGTTCTTCGCGTAGGCGTCTTCGTTAAAGCCATGGACCGCGGGCTTTTCCTTGCCGAAGCTCACCGCCTCCATCTGCGCGTCGCTCACGCCCATCACCGCCAGCGCACGGCGCACGGCCTCGGCACGCTTTTGGCCCAGTGCCAGGTTGTACTCGCGCCCACCGCGCTCGTCGGTGTTGCCCTCAAGCATGACCTTGCGCGAGGGCTCGGCCTTCAGAAAGCGTGCGTGCTGCTCAAGCGTGGACTGGTACTCGGGGCGCACGGCGTAGCTGTCGAAGTCGAAATAAACGATGCGCTCCACGCCCACGGGGCCCACGTCGGCGCCGCTTTGTCCCGTCAGGTCGACCGGCGCCACCGCGCCGCTGCCCGCACCGCCCTGGCCGTTGGTGGAGATGGCACCCTTGTCCTCGACGGGCACTTGGTCCAGGTTGACGCCCGAGCTGCAACCAGCGAGCACGGCAGCCATGGACAGCACCAGCGCGGCAGGCTTCAAACGCAAACGGTTCATGATGAAAAAACTCCTGAAAAAGGAAAGCGAAAATCCGGTGACCCGGTGGTTGTGGAAAAGGGAACGAGCAGGCGTTACTGCTTCTGGAACGGCCCCCAGTCGGGCTCGCGAATGTCGCCGCCCTGACCGGCCAGGCGTGTCTTGATGCGCCCGTCCAGCGTGGTCGTCATCAGCGCCTCGCGTCCCTGGAACTGGGTGGCGTACATGATCAGGCGGCCGTTGGGGGCAAAGCTGGGGCTCTCATCTGCGCTGGTGTCGGTCAGCGATGTGACTGCGCCGCTCTTGATGTCCATCACCTGCAGCTTGAACGCACCGCCGCTGCGCGTAATGAAGGCCAGCCACTGGCCGTCGGGGCTGATGGCCGGGGAGATGTTGTAGTTGCCGCTGAAGGTCACGCGCTGGGCGGCACCGCCGCTGGCAGGCACGCGGTAGATCTGCGGCGAGCCGCCGCGGTCGCTGACGAAGTAGATGCTGGCGCCGTCGCTGGAGAACACCGGCTCGGTGTCGATGCCGCTGCTTTGCATCAGGCGGCGCGGCTCGCCGCCCTGGGCGTCGATGCTGTAGAGCTGCGAATTGCCGTCGCGCGTGAGCGTGACCGCCAGGCGCTTGCCGTCGGGCGACCAGGCCGGCGCGCTGTTGGAGCCGCGGAAGTTGGCGATCAGGCGCCTGCGGCCGGTGGCCACGTCGTGCACGTAGACGACTGGCTTGCGCGACTCGAACGACACATAGGCCAGTTGCGCCCCGCTGGGCGACCAGGCCGGCGAGATGATGGGCTCGGTGCTCGACAGCGCCGACTGCGCGTTCTCGCCGTCGGCGTCGGCCACCCACAGGCTGTAGCGCGGGCCGACCTTGGTGACGTAGGCGATGCGGGTGGAGAACACGCCGCGCTCGCCGGTGAGCTTTTCGTAGATGAAATCGGCCATGCGGTGCGCGACCAGGCGCAGGTCGCCCGTCGTGACGGCAAAGCTCTGCCCGCCCAGATCCTCCATGCGCACCACGTCCCACAGGCGAAAGCGCACCTCCCAGCGGCCGTCGGCCAGGCGGGTGATGCTGCCGGCGCTGAGAGCGTCGGCCTTGCGCTCGCGCCATATGGCCATGTCCGGGCGGGTGGCTTCGTCCAGCGCCACGCCGTCGCTGTTGACGCCGACGAAGCGGCCGCTGCGCTGCAGGTCGGCCAGGACGATTTGCGAGATTTTCTGGGGCGACTGATCCTCGCCGCGCAGCGGGGCAATCGCGATCGGCATCTGGTTGAGGCCAACACCGGTGATCTCGACGCGAAACTGCGCCAGCGCCGGAAGCGCTCCCGAGGCGGCGACGGCGCCAATCACGCTGCGCCGGCGCAGGGTGGCGAAAGATTCTGCGGCAAGGGGAGAAAGAGAACGGTCAAAAGACATGGACGACCATCAAACAAACAGGAAATGCCGACAAACCAAAGCCGCGCATGGTACACAGGCGCGGCGGGCGGCGCAGTGACAAACTGTGCGGGAATGCAGTGTGGCCAAACGTAGAATCCGAACCGATGCAAAAGCAAAACCATGATCATAGCGCTGCGCAGACACCCGCGCCGCAGCCCTTGATGGCCAGGCTGCGCCGCCTGCACGCCTATTTCGGCTACCAGCGCCTGGAGTGGACCATGGCCGTGCTCGCCACCCTGGTTGCAGCGATCACCGAGCCGCTGATTCCCGCACTGCTCAAGCCCCTGCTCGACCAGGGCTTTACCGAGGGGTCGCTGCAACTGTGGATGGTTCCCGTGGCCATCGTGGGCGTGTTTCTGGTGCGCGGGCTGGCGCAATTCACCGGCCAGTACGCGCTGGCGCGCATTGCCAACGAGGGCATGCTGCGCCTGCGCACCGCGCTGTTCGACCGGCTGTTGGTCACGCGCATGGGGCTGTTCGGCCAGCAGTCGGCCAGCACCCTGTCCAACACCGTCGTCTACGAGGTACAGACCGGCTTCAACGCCCTGGTGCAGGCGCTGCTGGGGCTGTCGCGCGACGGCTTTACGCTGCTGGCGCTGCTGGGTTACCTGATTTATTTGAACTGGCAGCTGACGCTGATCGTCGCCGTGATGGTGCCGGGCGTAGCCTGGATCATGAAGACGCTGTCGCGTCGCCTGTACAAAATCACCAAGACCAGCCAGCAGGCAACCGACGACCTGGCCTACGTGGTCGAGGAGAATGTGTTGGCCCACCGCATGGTGCGCCTGCACGGCGCGCAGGAGCAGCAGGCCGGGCGCTTCAATGTGCTCAGCCGCCAGCTGCGCCGCCTGGCCATCAAGTCCACCATCGCCTCGGCCGCAATGACGCCAACCACGCAGTTGCTGGCCGCCGGCGCGCTGTCGGCGGTGATCTGCATCGCGCTGTGGCAAAGCCATGGCAGCGCCGGCGTGCAGTCGGTCACCGTCGGCGGTTTTGCCGCCTTCATTGCCGCCATGCTGATGCTGATCGCGCCGATCCGCCGCCTGGCCGACGTGGCCAACCCGATCACGCGCGGCGTCGCCGCGCTCGAACGCGGGCTGCTGCTGCTGTCGAGCACCGAACCCGAAACCGAAGGCACGCACCAGAGCGCACGGGCCCAGGGCGCCATCGTGCTGCAGGATGTGCGGCTGTCGTTCGACAGCGACCACGCGCCGGCGCTGGCCGGCGTGTCGCTGACCATCGCCCCGGGCGAGGTGGTCGCGCTGGTCGGCCCCTCGGGCGCGGGCAAGACCACGCTGGTCAACCTGCTGCCGCGCTTTCTCACGCCCGACGCCGGGCGCATCACGCTCGACGGCGTGGCGCTGCAGGACTGGCAGCTCGCGTCGCTGCGCGCGCAGTTCGCACTCGTCAGCCAGGACGTGGTGATGTTCAACGACAGCATTGCCGCCAATGTGGCGCTGGGCGCCCACGTCGACCGCGAGCGCGTGCAGGCCTGCCTGCAGGCGGCCAACCTGGCCGGCCATGTCGACGGCCTGCCCCAGGGCATGGACACGCTGGTGGGCCACAACGCGGCCCAGCTGTCGGGCGGGCAGCGCCAGCGCCTGGCGATTGCCCGCGCGTTGTACAAGGACGCGCCCATCCTGATCCTGGACGAGGCGACCTCGGCCCTTGATACCGAGTCCGAGCGCCTGGTGCAGCAGGCGCTCACGCGGCTGATGCAGGGCCGCACCACGCTGGTCATCGCCCACCGGCTGTCGACCATCGAGCACGCCGACCGCGTCGTCGTGATGGAACGCGGCCAGATTGTCGAGCAGGGCACGCACGCCGCGCTGATGGCCGCCGACGGCCTTTACGCGCGGCTGCAGGCGCACACCGGCGCCGCTGCGGGCACGCCCTCCAACACATAAAAAACCTGGGCCGCGCGCGGCGCTACAGCACTTCCGGTGCCCGCCCGCGCTGCCCGCGCACGCGCAGCGAGCTGGTCACACCGGCGGCCAGTGCGCAAGCCGCGCCCAGCGCCAGCGCCAGCGACTCGGCGCGCCCGTCGTGCGCCGGATGCAGCATGAAGATCGCCGCCAGCCCCACCGCGCCCAGCGTCTGCCCGGTCAGCCGCGCCGTGCCCAGCATGCCGCTGGCCGCGCCGCTGCGGTGCAGCGGCGCCGACGAGACGATGGTGTGGTTGTTGGGCGACTGGAACAGCGCAAAGCCCGCGCCGGCCAACGCCATGCGCCAGACCACGTCAACCATCGACGGATGCTGCGGCATCAGCGACAGCGCCAGCAGGCCGGCGGAGAACACCACCATGCCGATGCCGCCGAGCAGTCCATCCGGGTAGCGCCCGATCAGCCGCCCAGCCAGTGGCGCCACCAGCATGATGGCCAGCGGCCAGGCGGTGATCAAAAGGCCCGCTTCCAAGTGGCTGCGCCCCTGCACCTGCAGCAGCAGGAACGGCAGGCTCAAAAAGCCCAGCGTCTGGGCGCAGAACGCGCCGACCGAAGACGCCATCGACAGCGCAAACACCGGAATGCGCAGCAAGTCGACCGGGACCAGCGGCACCGTGCGCCGGCTCTGGCGCCACAGGTGCAGCGCCCCGACCAGCAAGCCCGCGCCCAACAGCGCCCAAGCCATAGCGCCGCCCCCCTGGCCCGCGCCAGCCCCCAGCCCGGCGCCGCCCAGGAAGACCAGCGTGAACATTGCGCTGTTGAGCACCAGGTCCAGCGCCGACATGCGCGCCGCGGCATGGCTGGCCGGTGGGTTGGCAGGCAGCGCCCGCCTGCCCTGCCAGCAGGCCAGCAGTCCCAGCGGCAGGTTCATCACGAACAGCCAGTGCCAGGACGCGAACGACAGAATGGCCGCCGCCACCGTCGGCCCGGCCATGGCCGACGTGGCCACGACCATGGAGTTGATCGCCATGCCACGCCCCAGCTGCGCCGGCGGGTAGATCAGCCGCACCAGCGCCGCGTTGACCGCCATCACGCCCGAGGCGCCCAGACCCTGCAGCGCCCGCGCGGCGATCAGCGCGGCCATGCTGTTGGCCAGCATGGCCGCGATCGACGCCACGGTGAACAGCGCCATGCCGGCAAGGTAGACGCGGCGGTAACCCAGGCGCTCGCCCAGCGCCGACAGCGGCAGCAGCGACACCAGCGTGGCCAGCTGGTAGGCGTTGACCACCCAGACGCTTTCGGCGGCGTTGGACTGCAGCAGCCGGGCGATGTCGGGCAGCGCCAGATTGACGATGCTCGCGTCGAGCACCGCCAGCGTCAGCCCCAGGATGATGACGCGCATGGCGCGCCAGCGCTCCTGCGGCGGCAGGCCCTGCTCGGTTGCGACGGGCGCACTCACTACCGACATGGCAGACACCGCAGGCGGGTTCGGCCCCAACTGGAAAGACGGGGAAACAACAACATGGCGGCGATTTTCACCGCCGCGCCGCCGCCGCGCTGTCGCGCAACGGCAAGCCATGGCACAGTCGCAGGGCATAGGCCAGCCACCGCCAACCGCCCATGACACCGATCGCTCTCGACCACCGCTCCCGCCTCCATCGCCCGGCCGCCTCGTGCGCAACAGCCTTGCTGATGAGCGCAGCCTTGACCGCCCTGGCGGCATCCGCGGATGCGGCGCAGCCGGAGCCAGCACGCCAGGCACCCGTAGCGGCGTTGCAGCCATCGCCCGACGCGGCGCTGGTCATCGACGCTCGCGCCCGCCTGGCCTGGCCGCGCTGCGTCGAGGGCATGCGCTGGAATGGCGGCCAATGCACCGGCGTGGCCCAGCGCTTCACCTACGCCGAGGCCCAGGCGCTGGCACGCGAGCGCGCCCAGGCCGACGGCGTGCGCTGGCGCCTGCCACGGGTCAACGAATTGCGCCGCCTGGTCGAGCGCAGCGCAAAGCCGCCAGCAGTCGACGCTGCGCTGTTTCCCGCGGCGCCGCCCGACTGGCACTGGAGCGGCACGGCCAGCGTGAACGCGCAGAAAGTCAACCCCTACGCCTACGGCAACGTAGCGCGCGCCGGCGGGGGCGAGCACCAGCTGGCGGTGCAGCAAAGCTGGGCGGTGGACATGGCCAGCGGCCAGGCGCGCGGCGACGTGGGCCGCGCAACGGCGCTGTTCGTGCGCCTGGTGCGCCCGGCGCCCTGAAGCGGGAACGCGGGCGCGGGAAGGTGCGCCGGAGGATGGCCGCCGCAGCGCCCGAACGGCGCGTCAGCCCGCTGGTTTTTTCAAACCGAAGGCATCCAGCATCTGCTCGGTCTGTTTCTGCATCTGCTGCTGCATCTGCACGAACATGTTCTGCGACTGCTCGGTGTAGTTGCCCATCAGGTTTTGCAGCATCGGCGACTGCAGGTTCATGTACTGCGTCCACATCTCGGGCGTCAGGCCCTTGGACTGCTCGGCCATGCGCTTTTGCAGCTCGGTGAACATCTGTACGTTGCGCTCCAGGTAGGCGCCCATGAAGCCCTGCATCGCGTGGCCGTAGAAGCGGATGATGTTGGCCAGCACCGCCTCGCTGAACATGGGAGCGCCGCCGGCCTCCTCCTCCAGAATGATCTGCAGAAGAATGGAGCGCGTCAGGTCGTCGCCGCTCTTGGCGTCGCGCACCACGACGCTCTCGCCGTCCATGACCAACTGCTTGACCTCGGCCAGCGTGATGTAGGTGGACGTCGACGTGTCATACAGGCGGCGGTTGGGGTATTTTTTGATGACGCGCTCGCCACTCTTGGCTTCGCTCTTGCTCTCTTTATCGGATGCGGGTGCGGTGTTCTTGTCGGACACAACCTCTCCTGAAATCGTTATTGCACTGCAACACATTCTAGGCAAGGCCCGGCCGGCGGCGGAACAGGATTACCCTGCCCCGCTTCTGGCGCTGCAGCATTTGAGCGCCCGTCAGGCATCGATTGCCGCGGCCGATCCAGCCTGGCGGCGCAGCTCGAACTTCTGGATCTTGCCGGTGCTGGTCTTGGGCAGCTCGCCAAACACCACGGTGCGCGGCACCTTGAAGCCGGCCAGGTGCTTCTTGCAATGCTGGACGATGTCCTCGGGCGTGGCCGTCGCGCCGGCCTTGAGCTCGACGAAGGCGCAGGGCGTCTCGCCCCACTTCGGATCGGGGCGGGCGACGACGGCGGCGGCCAGCACGTCGGGGTGGCGGTAGAGCACGTCTTCCACCTCGATCGACGAGATGTTCTCGCCGCCCGAGATGATGATGTCCTTGCTGCGGTCCTTGATCTTGATGTAGCCGTCCGGGTACTGCACCGCCAGGTCGCCGCTGTGGAACCAGCCGCCGGCAAACGCCTCGGCGGTGGCCTGGGGATTCTTCAGGTAGCCCTTCATCGTGATGTTGCCGCGGAACATGATCTCCCCCATGGTCTCGCCGTCGTGGGGCACCGGCTGCATGGTCTCCGGGTCGAGCACGGCGGCCGCACGCTGCAGGTGGTAGCGCACGCCCTGTCGGGCGTTCAGGCGCGCACGCTCGCCAATGTCCAGGTCGTTCCAGGCGTCATGCTTGGCGCATACCGTGGCCGGGCCATAGACCTCGGTCAGGCCGTAGACATGGGTCAGGTCGAAGCCCATCTGCTCCATGCCTTCGATCATCGCCGCCGGCGGCGCAGCGCCCGCCACCATGGCCTTGACACCGGCGGGCACGCCCTCCTTCATCGCCGCCGGCGCGTTGACCAGCAGGCCGTGCACGATGGGCGCGCCGCAGTAATGGGTGACACCGTGGTTGCGGATGGCGTCAAAGATCGCCTGCGCATCGACCCGGCGCAGGCAGACATTGACCCCGGCACGCGCCGCCACGGTCCACGGAAAGCACCAGCCGTTGCAGTGGAACATCGGCAGCGTCCACAGATAGACCGCGTGCTTGGGCATGTCCCACTCCAGCACGTTGCTCACCGCGTTGGTGTGCGCGCCGCGGTGATGGTAGACCACGCCCTTGGGGTTGCCCGTGGTGCCGCTGGTGTAGTTCAGCGCGATCGCGTCCCACTCGTCGCCGGGCAGCTCCCAGGCGAACTGCGGGTCGCCCGCTGCCAGAAAGTCCTCGTAGCGCACGCCGCCCAGGCTTTGCTGCGCGGGGCCGTACAAATCATCCTCGACCTCGATGATTGTCAGCGGCACAGTGCTCTGGCGCAGCTCCAGCGCCTTGCCCATGGCGGCGCTGAATTCGGGGTCGACGATCACCACCCTGGCCTCGCCATGGTCGAGCATGAAGGCAATGGTCTGCGGGTCCAGCCGCGTGTTGAGCGTATTGAGCACGGCGCCGGCCATCGGCACGCCAAAATGCGCCTCGACCATCGGCGGCGTGTTGGGCAGCATCGCGGCGACGGTGTCGTTCTTGCCAATGCCGGCGCGGCGCAGGCTGCTGGCCAGGCGGCGGCAGCGCTCATAGGTCTGGCCCCAGGTCTGGCGCAGGTCGCCGTGCACGATCGCCAGGCGCTCGGGATAGACCTCGGCGGTGCGCTCGATGAACGACAGCGGCGTCAGCGGCGCATGGTTGGCCTCGGTGCGGGGCAGATCCTGATCGTAGATGCTGGTGGTATTCATACGGTTTCTTTCTGTGAGCGCGTCGAAAAATGCCCGCCATTACAGCAGAGCATGCTGACGCGGCCCTGAAGCGATCATGTCCCTGGGCGAAAATACCGCCCGTGTCCATTCCCCAGTCATTCATCCAGGAGCTGCTCGCGCGCACCGACGTGGTCGACGTGGTCGGCCACCATGTGCAGCTCAAGAAAAGCGGCGCCAACTACATGGGGCTGTGCCCCTTCCACGGCGAAAAATCCCCCTCGTTCAGCGTCAGTCCGTCCAAGCAGTTCTATCACTGCTTTGGCTGCGGGCGTAACGGCAACGCCATCGGCTTTCTGATGGAGCACGCCGGCATGGGCTTCGTCGAAGCGGTGCAAGACCTGGCGCAGCAGGCTGGCCTGCAGGTACCGCGCGACGACCAGTCGCCGCAGGAGCGCGCGCGCGCCGCCGCCCAGCAGCGCCAGCAGGCCACGCTGACCGAGCTGCTGGAGCAGGCCGCCAGCGCCTGGCGGCGCCAGCTGCCGGCACATGCGCATGCAGTCAACTACCTGAAGGCGCGCGGCGTCTCGGGTGCGGTCGCGCGCACTTACGGCCTGGGCTATGCGCCGTCCGGCTGGCACGGCCTGGCCAGCGTGTTCGCCCAATACGACAACCCCCAGCTGGTCGAGGCCGGCCTGGTGTTGCAGGGCGAGGAGGACGGGCGCCGCTACGACCGCTTTCGCGACCGCATCATGTTCCCGATCCGCAACGTCAAGGGCGAATGCATCGCCTTTGGCGGGCGCGTGCTGGGCGACGAAAAGCCCAAATACCTGAACTCGCCCGAAACCCCGGTGTTCCACAAAGGGCGCGAACTCTATGGTCTGTTCGAGGCGCGCCAGGCGATCCGCGAGGCGGGCTACGCGCTGGTGACCGAGGGTTATATGGACGTGGTCGCGCTGGCGCAGCTGGGCTTTGGCAACGCCGTGGCCACGCTGGGCACGGCTTGCACGCCAGACCATGTGCACAAGCTGTTTCGCTTCACCGAGCAGGTGGTGTTCAGCTTTGACGGCGACGGCGCGGGCCGGCGCGCTGCGCACAAGGCGCTGGTGGCCGCTCTGCCCTACGCCAGCGACACGCGCTCGATCAAATTCCTGTTCCTGCCGCCCGAGCACGACCCCGACAGTTTCATCCGCGCCCACGGCGCCGACGCCTTCGCCCGCCACGTCGGCGACGCCACGCCGCTGTCGCGCTTTTTGATCGAGGCGGCCAGCCAGTCGTGCGACCTGGGCGTGCCCGAGGGGCGCGCCCACATGCTCAGCAACGCCCAGCCGTTATGGGCCCTGCTCCCCGACGGCGCGCTCAAACGCCAGCTGCAGGGTGAGCTGGCGCAACTGGCGCAGCTGCCCGCGCATGAGCTGGCCCAGCTGTGGTACCAGGCGCCGGACACGCCCGGCAGCCACGCCGCTGGCGCCCGCGCGCCAGCCCACCCGGGCGCCGGCCCCCGGGCGCGCCACGGCAGCTACCGGCGCCCGGCCATGGCGCAACCTCTGGCCGGCGCCTCCATGGTGCGGCGCGCCGACCACGCGCTGCGGCTGCTGCTGTCGCACATGGCATTCCTGGAGACGCTGACGCACGAAGACCACGCCGCGCTGGCTGCGCTGCCCGCCCCTCATGGCCCACTGTTTGCATGGCTGGAGATGCAGTGGCTGGAGCACGGCCCGCGCCCCTGGGCCGTGCTGCGCGAGCAGCTGCAAGACCAGGAGTACGACGGCCGCGCCTCTGGCAGCCAGGCGCTTGCCGAGCGCGTGATGACCGGCTCGCACGCGCAGACCGAAGGCGACGAGGCCGAGCTGCGCTGCGAGTTGCGCGACCTGCTCAATCGCATGCTGGTCGACACGATCAAGCACGAGCAAAGCGCGCTGATTGCCGCCGCCGCGCACGACCCGCAGGCCCTGCAGCGCTACCGCCTGCTGCAGGAGCGGCGCCATGCACTGGAAAATACCAAGGCGCTCGACTCTTGAAATTGCCGGAAAAGATATAATCTACGGTTTGTCGGCAAGAGCGACAGCAGTACCTCCGGACCGGGCAACCATGGCAAACGCAGACCATCGCCCACCTCACCGCAAGGGCTGCACACCAAATGATCGCCCAGACATCTTGCCTCGCGGGGATTCGCTCCGCATCTGCAAGGCGCGCACGCCTTGCCCGCGCCCGCAGCACTGCGCTTTCACGGGCAGCGGTTCGTCTCGATTCGTTCGGTGTGTCCTTTTTTGACCCAGAGGTTGTCCATGCCAGCCCAAAAAACTGCTTCTTCTCCTGCCAGCACGCCCGCCAAAAAGGCAGCGTCGACCAAAAAAACCAAGGCCAGTGAGGTCGAGGATCAACTGACCTCGGCCCAGCCGCTGGACGGCGACGCGTCCGCCGCCAAGAAAAAGCCCGCGCGCGCCAAAACCACCAAGGCGGCTGCCGCAGACGCCGGCGACGACAAGGCCAAGCCGGCGGCCAAAAAGCGCGCCACCAAAACTGCCGCGAAAACCGCCACCAAGCCGGCAGCCAAGACCACCGGCAAGGGCAAGAAGACCTTGCCGGGCGACGAGGACTTCTCCGACGCCGACATCGAAGCCGACCTGGAGGGCGAACCCGAGCCGGCAGCCGAGGCCAGCGCCGATGCGCCCGCCGAAAAGGTCAAGCCCCTGCGCATGAAGATCAGCAAGGCCAAGGAACGCGCCTTGATGAAGGAGTTCGGTCTCGACGAAACCGTGCTGTCCGAAGAGGACATGGCCAAGCGCCGCTCGCAGCTGAAGAAGCTGATCACGCTGGGCAAGACGCGCGGCTACCTGACGCAGGTCGAAATCTCCGACCACCTGCCCGACAAGCTGGTCGACGCCGAGACGCTGGAAGTCGTCGTCTCCATGCTCAGCGACATGGGCGTGGCGGTGTATGAGACCACGCCCGACGCCGAGACGCTGTTCCAGAACAACGTCACGCCGACGGCCACCACCGTCGAAGAGGCCGAGGAAGAGGCCGAGGCGGCGCTGTCCACCGTCGACAGCGAATTCGGCCGCACCACCGACCCGGTGCGCATGTACATGCGCGAGATGGGCACTGTGGAGCTGCTCACGCGCGAGGGCGAGATCGAGATCGCCAAGCGCATCGAGGGCGGCCTGATGGACATGATGGAGGCGATCAGCGCATCGCCCGCCACCATCGCCGAAATCCTGGCCATGGCCGAGGAAATCCGCGAGGGCAAGACCGTCATCTCGGCCATCGTCGACGGCTTCGCCGACCCCGAGGAAGCCGATGACTATGTCGCCGAGGAAGACTTCGACGAATACGACGACGAGGATGACGACGACGGCAAGGGCGGCTCCAAGGCCATGACGCGCCTGCTGGAAAAGCTCAAGAACGATGCGCTCGAGCGCTTTGACGAGCTGCGCGCGCTGTTCGAGAAGATGCACAAGATCTACGACAAGGAAGGCTATGGCAGCCCGACGTACATGAAGGTGCAGCATGAGATCTCGACCAAGCTGATGACGATCCGCTTCACCGCCAAGACCATCGAAAAGCTGTGCGACATGGTGCGCGCCCAGGTCGACGACGTGCGCAAGAAAGAGCGCGAGCTGCGCCGCATCATCGTGGACAAGTGCGGCATGCCGCAGGAGATATTCATCAAGGAATTTCCGGCCAACCTGCTGAACCTGCCCTGGGTGGAGAAACAGGCCGCCGCCGGCAAGCCCTGGAGCGCCGTAATGCAGCGCAACATCCCGCCGATCCAGGAACTGCAGCAGCACCTGCTGGATCTGCAGTCGCGCGTCGTCGTGCCGCTGACCGAGCTCAAGGCGATCAACAAGCGCATGAACGCAGGCGAGACCAACTCGCGCCACGCCAAGAAGGAGATGATCGAAGCCAACCTGCGCCTGGTGATCTCGATTGCCAAGAAGTACACCAACCGCGGCCTGCAGTTCCTCGACCTGATCCAGGAGGGCAACATCGGCCTGATGAAGGCGGTCGATAAATTCGAATACCGCCGCGGCTACAAGTTCTCGACCTACGCGACGTGGTGGATCCGCCAGGCCATCACCCGCTCGATCGCGGACCAGGCCCGGACCATCCGCATCCCGGTGCACATGATCGAGACCATCAACAAAATGAACCGCATCTCGCGCCAGCACCTGCAGGAGTTCGGCTTCGAGCCCGACGCCGCGCTGCTGGCCGAAAAGATGGAGATGCCCGAGGACAAGATCCGCAAGATCATGAAGATCGCCAAGGAGCCGATCTCGATGGAAACCCCCATCGGCGACGACGACGACAGCCACCTGGGCGATTTCATCGAGGACAGCAACAACACTGCACCAATCGAAGCGGCGATGCAGGCCGGCCTGCGCGACGTGGTCAAGGACATCCTGGACGGCTTGACGCCGCGCGAAGCCAAGGTGCTGCGCATGCGCTTTGGCATTGAAATGTCGACCGACCACACGCTGGAAGAAGTCGGCAAGCAGTTCGACGTGACGCGCGAGCGCATCCGCCAGATCGAGGCCAAGGCGCTGCGCAAGCTGAAGCACCCCAGCCGCAGCGACAAGCTGCGCAGCTTCATCGATTCGCTGTAAACCAGCCGCGCGCCTGCGCGTGATCACAAACCCGGGCCCGCCGATGGCAGCCCGGGTTTTTTGTGCCCGTCGCACATCGCTGGTATCGGCGGCGACAATGACCGCTTCATTGAACGCACGCGAGAGCCCACTGCCATGACCGCCACCGCCCACGACACCTACTCCTCAGACCGGTTGCGCTTTGCCGTGATGGGCGCGGGATCGGTCGGCTGCTACTTCGGCACGCTGCTGGCGCGCGCAGGCCACCAGGTCACGCTGATCGGTCGCCCGGCCCATGTCCAGGCCATCCAGGCCCGGGGGCTGCGCCTGCAGACGGCCACCGAGGACATCCACGTCCCCATCAGCGCCAGCACCGACCCGGCCGCGATCACGGGTGCGGACGTGGTGCTGCTGAGCGTCAAGTCGACCGACACCGAAAGCGCAGCCCGGCAAATCCAACCCCACCTGGGCGCGCACACGCTGGTGCTCACGCTGCAAAACGGCGTGGACAACGACGAGCGCGTGCGCAGCGTGCTGGGCCCCCGGCAGCCGGTGGGCGCAGCCGTCGTCTATGTGGCCACCGCCATGGCCGGCCCCGGCCACGTGCGCCATTACGGGCGCGGCGACCTGCTGCTGCCCCCATCGCCGGTCAGCGAGCGACTGGTTCGCGAACTGGCCGCCGCCGGCATTCCCGCCCAGGTCTCGTCCAACGTCCGGGGCGCGCTGTGGTCCAAGCTGGTCATCAACTGCGCCTACAACGCGCTGTCGGCCATCGTCCAGAAACCCTATGGCTGGCTGGTGCAGCAGGACGGGGCGCTGCAGCTCATCGACAACCTGGTCGCCGAATGCCTGGCGGTCGCGCAGGCCGAAGGGGTGGAGATGGCCGACGACATCCACGCTGCCGTCCAGGGCATCGCCGCATCCATGCCGGGGCAGCTTTCATCGACCGCACAGGATCTGGCGCGCGGCCACCCCAGCGAGATCGAGCACCTGAACGGCCATATCGTGCGCCGCGGCGCAGCCCTCTCCGTAGCCACGCCGGTCAACCAGGCCATGCTGGTGCTGGTGCGCATGCTGGAGACGCTTCGACCCGAGGCCGCCTCACGGCCCTGATTGCTCTGCAGAAAGCAAAAAGCCCGGGGAGCGAGCCCCGGGCTTTGGATATGTGTGGTGGACCGAATGAGGATCGAACTCACGACCTCTGCATTGCGAACGCAGCGCTCTCCCAGCTGAGCTATCGGCCCGTAGACGGATATTTTAATACCTGTCCCAGCCGCCGCGAGGCGGGTGCAGCATAAATTACGCCACGGCCGGGCGCACCCAAGCGCCCGGCGGGGTTGCACTCAGGCAGTGACGCCCTTGGCGACTTCGGCGTATTCCTCGATCTGGTCGAAGTTCATGTAGCGGTAGACGCTCGCCTTGTCCGCGTCGATGATGCCCATCTCCTTGAGGTATTCCTCGCGCGTGGGCAGCTTGCCCAGGCGGGATGCGATGGCGGTCAACTCGGCCGACCCCAGGAACACGTTGGTGTTGCGTCCCAGGCGGTTGGGGAAGTTGCGCGTGCTGGTGGAGATCACGGTCGCGCCCTCGCGCACCTGGGCCTGGTTGCCCATGCACAGCGAGCAGCCAGGCAGTTCGGTACGCGCGCCGGCGGTGCCGAATGCCGCGTAATGGCCTTCCTTGATCAGCTCGTTCTGGTCCATCTTGGTCGGCGGCGCGATCCACAGCTTGGCCGGAATGTCGCGCTGGCCCTGCAGCAGCTTGGCTGCCGCACGGAAGTGGCCGATATTGGTCATGCACGAGCCGATGAACGCCTCGTCGATCGGGGTGCCGGCCACTTCGGACAGGAACTTGGCGTCGTCCGGGTCGTTGGGGCAGCAGACGATGGGCTCCTTGATCTCGTTCATGTCGATCTCGATCACGGCTGCGTACTCGGCATCCTTGTCGGCTTCGAGCAGTTCGGGCTTGGCCAGCCAGGCCTCGACCTTCTCGATGCGGCGCTGCAGCGTCTTGGCGTCCGCGTAGCCGTCGGCAATCATGTTCTTCATCAGCACGATGTTGCTGGTGAGGTATTCCTTGATCGGCTCGGGGTTGAGCTTGATCGTGCAGCCGGCGGCAGAACGCTCGGCCGAGGCGTCGGACAGCTCGAATGCCTGCTCTACCTTCAGGTCTGGCAGGCCTTCGATTTCCAGCACCTTGCCCGAGAACACGTTCTTCTTGCCGGCCTTGGCGACGGTGAGCAGCCCTGCCTTGATGGCGTACAGCGGAATCGCGTGCACCAGGTCGCGCAGCGTCACGCCCGGCTGCATCTCGCCCTTGAAGCGCACCAGCACCGATTCGGGCATGTCCAGCGGCATGACGCCGGTGGCGGCGGCAAACGCGACCAGGCCGGAGCCCGCCGGGAAGCTGATGCCGATGGGGAAGCGCGTGTGCGAGTCACCGCCCGTGCCCACGGTGTCGGGCAGCAGCAGGCGGTTGAGCCAGCTGTGGATCACGCCGTCGCCCGGGCGCAGCGCAACGCCGCCGCGGTTGCTGATGAAGGCGGGCAGCTCGCGGTGGGTCTTCACGTCCACGGGCTTGGGATAGGCGGCGGTGTGGCAGAAGGACTGCATCACCATGTCGGCGGAGAAGCCCAGGCAGGCCAGATCCTTGAGCTCATCGCGGGTCATGGGGCCGGTCGTGTCCTGGCTGCCCACGGTGGTCATCTTGGGCTCGCAGTAGGTGCCGGGGCGAATGCCCTGTTGCACGCCGTCGATGGTCGGCAGGCCGCAGGCACGGCCGACCATCTTCTGCGCCAGCGTGAAGCCTGCCTTGGTTTCGGCGGGCGCCTGGGGCAGGCGGAAGGCGGTCGATGCAGGCAGTCCCAGGAATTCACGCGCCTTGGCGGTCAGCGCGCGGCCGATGATCAGGTTGATGCGGCCGCCGGCCTGCACTTCGTCGAGCAGCACCTGGCTCTTGAGCTCGAAGTCGGCGATCTTGGCGCCGGCCTTCTCGATCTTGCCCGCGTAGGGGTAGATGTCGATCACGTCGCCCATCTCCATCCTGGAGACGTCGACCTCGATCGGCAGCGAGCCGGAATCCTCTTGCGTGTTGAAAAAGATCGGGGCGATCTTGCCGCCCAGCGTCACACCGCCAAAGCGCTTGTTGGGCACGAAGGGAATGTCGTCGCCCGTGGCCCAGATCACGCTGTTGGTGGCCGATTTGCGGCTCGAACCCGTGCCGACCACGTCGCCCACGTAGGCAACGGTGTGGCCCTTTTTCTTCAGATCCTCGATGAACTGCATCGGGCCGCGCACGCCGTCTTGCTCGGGCTTGAAGGCCGCGTCGGGACGGGTATTCTTGAGCATCGCCAGGTAGTGCATCGGGATGTCGGGGCGCGTCGTGGCGTCGGGCGCGGGCGACAGGTCGTCGGTATTGGTCTCGCCCGGCACCTTGAAGACGGTGACCGTGATTTTTTCCTCGACCTTGGGGCGGCTGGTAAACCACTCGGCGTCGGCCCAGCTCTGCATGACCTCCTTGGCGCGGGCGTTGCCGGCCTTGGCCTTGTCGGCGACGTCGTTGAAGTAGTCGAACATCAAGAGCGTCTTCTTGAGCGCCTCGGCCGCCACGCCGGCGACTTCTGCGTCGTCCAGCAACTCGATCAGCGGGTGCACGTTGTAGCCGCCCACCATGGTGCCCAGCAGCTCGGTGGCGCGCGCCTTGCTGATCAGGCCAACCTGGATGTCGCCGTGCGCGACCGCAGCCAGAAAGCTGGCCTTGACCTTGGATGCGTCGTCCACGCCCGGCGGGACGCGGTACGTCAGCAGGTCGAGCAGGAAGGCCGGATCCTCGCCAGCAGGCGGGCTCTTGATCAGCTCGATCAGCGCGGCCACCTGCTTGGCATCCAGCGCCAGCGGCGGAATGCCCAGTTTGGCGCGCTCTGCGGCATGTTCGCGGTAGGCTTTCAACATGGTTCTCAATCTCCAAAGGGTGGGTTCTTCAATCGTGGGGCAACACTGCGCTGGGCGCACCCGCCCGCAAGCGGGCGCACCAACCACCGTCGCGCGGCGTGCTCGGGCTTATTTCTGCGGCAGCGCGTCGATCAGGCTGGGCGGCGGATTGGTCTTGTAGGCCTCGACCACCGCCATCTGCTGCGCGCTATGGCATTCATCGGCCATGCGCTGGCCCAGTTTCTGGTTCAGCAGCATGGATTTGTTGGCAATCTGTACCCAGATGGCACCGGCGCGCTCGTCTTCCATGCGCACCGCACCTGTGGAGGTGGCCACCGGCGTCATGTGGTATTTGAAATTTTTTCCGTACACATGAAAGCGCCCCGGCGACTGCGCATCGTGCTCGATGTTGACGAAGGCACCCAGCTCGCACGGAATACGGCCGGTATGCACTTCTTGCGCAATCGTGCGCTGCTCATCGGTGAGCGGGGTATCGGCGACGACCGCAGCGACCACCGCGGCCGCCGCTGGTGTAGCCGTCGCCACGACTGCCTTGCGGGCGCTCTTGGGCGCCGTCTTGGCCGTTTTAGCCGCTGGCTTGGCCGCAGTCGCTGCGGCCTTGGCACGCGGCTGCGCCTGCTGGGGCTGGGCGACGGCCAGGCCGCAAAACAGGGCCAGGGCAGCGCAGGTGGTGAAGATCTTCATGGTTGCATCCACAAGGAGAAAGAGACTTCCCATTTTACGAGTCGGCACCCGCACCAACGGCCTCAAACCATGGCTTGACGCCGTCCGGCAACGGGCGCGCGGTACGCCAGGCGCGTTCAAGCACCTGCCAGAAATAGCGGTAGCTGGCGCGGTCGTGCAGCACGCCGTCGTCGCTGATCGGCGCCCAGTCGGCGCCGGCGGCGGCCACCAGAATGCGCGCGGCCTGGGCGATCTCCGCGTCCTGCGGCGCAAACGCAGCAAGAATGGGGCGGATCTGCGCCGGGTGGATGCTCCACATGCGGGTGTAGCCCAGCTGCTGCGCGGCATGCGCGGCGGCCGCCTGCATCGCTGCAGCGTCCTTGAACTCGGTCACCACGCAGTGCGACGGCACCTTGCCATGGGCGTGGCAGGCGCTGGCGATCTCCAGCTTGGCGCGCAGTACCAGCGGGTGCGCGAACTGCCCGCTCGAACCCATGGCGCTGGCGGGAATGGCACCGCCATGCGCCGAGACGAAGTCCATCAGCCCGAAGCTCAGGCTCTGGATGCGCGGGTGCGCGGCAATGTCGAAGGCCTGCTGCACCGCAGCGGGCGACTCTATCAGCGCATGCAGCGCCAGATCGGGGCAGCCGGCCGCGGCCAGCGCGCGCTCGGCGACCAGCACGTCGTCGACCGACTCGACCTTGGGCAGCATGATGTGCGTCAGGCGACGGCCGGCCTGGCCGGCGATGATGGCGATATCGTCGAAAAATGCCGGGTGATCCACCGTGTGCACGCGCACCGCGACGCGTGCCTCGGGCGCGGCCTGCCCGGCCAGGCGGGCCACCAGCTCGGCGTGCGCCCTCTCCTGCCCCACGGGCGCGCCGTCCTCGCAGTCCAGCGTGACGTCGAATACGCAGTGACCGAATTCGGCGGTCATCTCGGCCTGCAGCTGCAGGCTCTTGACCATGCGCTGCTCGACGCCGCTGTAGTGGTCGCACACGGGCAGCACGACGGCGCCGGCCTGCGCATCGCGCAGAACCTGGGCGGGGTGGGCACTGGACAGAGGGGTCATGGCTTGCGTTGCGCGACGATGAAAATACGGGGGAAGGCCAGCAGGCGGGTGCCGTCGGTGCGCGCCGGGTAGGCAGCGTCGATGCGGCGCTCGTACTCGGCCAGAAAGGGCGCCTGCAATGCAGTGGGCAGCGCGTCGACGAAGGGCTTGATGCCCGCGCCCCGCACCCACTGCACGATGGCCGCAGGCGAGGCCAGCGGCTGCTGGTAAATGGTGTGCCAGACATCGACCGACGCGGCGGCCATTGCGGGGGCTGCCAGCAGGTCGTAATAGGCGGCAGCAGGCAGCAACGCGGTGCGCGCCTGCGCGGCATCTGCGCCGATATGGCTGGCGTATTGCGGCAGGGCGGCCACCTCGCGCACCAGCCGGTGCACGGGTTCGCCCAGGTTGTCGGGCATCTGCACGGCCAGAACGCCGCCGGGCGCAAGGCAGGAGAACAGGCGCGGGAACAGCACCTCGTGATCCGCCGCCCATTGCAGCGAGGCGTTGGCAAAGATCAGGTCGGGGCGCTCATTGGCGGCCGGCTCCCACCCGGCCATGTCGGCCAGCACGAAGCCCGCCTGCGGCAGCTGCCGGCGCGCCTGCGCCAGCATGGCCCGGGAGTTGTCGACGCCGGTGGCCTGCGCGCCGGCAAAGCGCTGCAGCAGCAGGGCCGTGGAATTGCCCGGGCCGCAGCCCAGATCCGCCACGCGGCGGGCCTGGATCAGCGGCACCCGCGCCAGCAGCTCTGCCGCCGGGCGCGCACGCTCGTCGGCAAAGCGCAGGTACAGCGCGGGGTTCCAGTCCTGCATGGGCGTTGCTTACAGCAGGTGCTTGACGCCGTCCTGCTCGCCCTGCAGCTCGGCCAGGGTCTTGTTGATGCACTCCTGCGAGAAGGCATCAATCGGCAGATCCTTGACGATGGTGTACTTGCCGCCCTCGGTCGTGACCGGGAAGCCGAACACCACATCCTTGGGAATGCCGTATTCGCCGTTGGATGGGATGCCCATCGTGACCCACTTGCCGCCCGTGCCCAGAGCCCAGTCGTGCATGTGGTCGATGGCGGCGTTGGCGGCCGACGCAGCCGAGGACAGGCCGCGCGCAGCAATGATGGCCGCGCCGCGCTTGCCGACGGTGGGCAGGAACACGTTGGCGTTCCAGTCCTGGTCGTTGATCGCGTCCTTCACCGACTTGCCGTTGACCGTGGCGAAGCGGTAGTCGGCGTACATGGTGGGCGAGTGGTTGCCCCAGACGCACAGCTTCTCGATGTCGCCCACGGCCACGCCCATCTTGGTGGCGATCTGGCTGGCGGCGCGATTGTGATCCAGGCGCAGCATGGCGGTGAAATTCTCGCGCGGCAGGTCGGGCGCGCTCTTCATCGCGATGTAGGCGTTGGTGTTGGCGGGGTTGCCCACGACCAGCACCTTGACGTTGCGGCTGGCCACGGCGTTCAGCGCCTTGCCCTGGGCGGTGAAGATCTGGGCATTGGCAGCCAGCAGGTCGGAGCGCTCCATGCCGGGGCCGCGCGGGCGGGCACCGACCAGCAGCGCGTAATCGGTGTCCTTGAACGCGGTCATCGGATCAGAGTGGGCCTCGATGCCGGCCAGCAGCGGGAAGGCGCAGTCTTCCAGCTCCATGATCACGCCCTTGAGCGCGTTCTGCGCCTTTTCGTCCGGAATCTCGAGCAATTGCAGGATGACGGGCTGATCCGCACCCAGCATGGCACCGGAGGCAATGCGAAACAGCAGTGCATAACCAATTTGACCGGCAGCACCAGTGACTGCGACGCGGACGGGCTTCTTGCTCATAAAAGGGCTCCAAAAGGGCTAAAAAATCAGGTGCGAGGGGTGCATTCGCCGCCCTTGACAGGCAGCCCGACGCCCCGCAAACAGTCGTGTATTTTACGGTTGAATCGGGGTCTTGGTCAATTTATCTTATGTCTTATATAAGATATGATCGTCCACCAGGTACGCACTGCCCGGCAGCGCCCGCACCATCGCGAACACACCATGTCCAGCCTCCCACCCACCGCCACGCCCGCTGCTGCACGCACGCCTGCACCGGCCGCAGTCGCGCCGGCCTTCAGCCCGCTGTACCAGCAGATCAAGGGGCTGATACTGCGCAGCCTGCAGGAAGGCGAATGGAAGCCCGGCGAGTCCATTCCGAGCGAGATGGATCTGGCCGGGCGCTTTCGCGTCAGCCAGGGGACGGTGCGCAAGGCCATCGACGAGCTGGCGGCCGAAAACCTGGTGATACGCCGCCAGGGCAAGGGCACCTTCGTCGCCACCCACGCCGAGCACCAGGTGCAGTACCGCTTTCTCAAGCTGCTGCCCGACCAGGGCGACGCACGCGAAGAAGGCCCGGCCCAGCGTACCGTGCTCGAATGCCGCCGCGCGCGCGCCAGTGCCGACGTGGCCCGCGCCCTGGCGCTGCGCACCGGCGATACGGTCATCCTGGCGCGGCGCATTCTCGCGTTTGCCGGTGTGCCCACCATCCTGGAGGAATTGTGGCTGCCCGGCCAGGCCTTCAAGGGCCTGAGCGCCGAGCAGATGGCCAGCTACCAGGGGCCGACCTACGCGATGTTCGAGCTGGAATTCGGGGTGCGTATGGTGCGCGCCGACGAGAAAATCCGCGCGGTACTGCCCGATGCCGCCCAGGCGCAGTCGCTGGGCGTGAGCGAGACGACGCCGCTGCTGAGCGTCGAGCGCCTGGCCTACACCTACAACGACGCGCCCATGGAGCTACGCCGCGGCCTGTACCGCACCGACACGCATTACTACTTCAATGCCCTGAATTGACCCGTTTCTGATCCAGCGCAGCAGCCCCCGGCACGGCAAAGACCACAATACGGCGCCGCGCTTCGCTGCATTGCAATAGAATTTTGGGTTGTCTGCACCCGTTCCGATTACAACGCAGTTACATCAACGAAAGACCCACGACATGTCAGAGATCGCCAAAAAGCCGCGGCCCGAGTTCCGCAACCTGAACCTGTTCACCGATGTACGCACCTACCGCCTGCCGCTGGCGGCGCTGGTGTCCATCCTGCACCGCGTCAGCGGCATGCTGCTGTTCTTGCTGCTGCCGTTCATCGTCTGGCTGTTCGATACCTCGGTGTCCTCGGAGATCTCATTCGGCAAGTTCACCGCCGCCTTCAACGTGGGCCTGGGCATCCTGCCCGCCTGGTTCATCAAGCTGGTGGTACTGGCGCTGATCTGGGCCTACCTGCACCACCTGGCCGCTGGCGTGCGCCACCTGGTGCTGGACGTGACGCACCGCACCACCAAGGATTTCGGCCGCCACTCCGCAGTCGCCACGCTGGCGTTCAGCATCGTGCTGACGCTGATCCTGGGCGCCAAGCTGTTTGGCCTGTACTGATTCGTTGCATCCAAGGAGAACCATTCCATGTCGACTACTTACGGCTACAAACGCACCGTCGTCGGTGCCCACTACGGTTGGAAAGACTTCCTGGTGCAGCGCATCAGCGCGCTGCTGCTGGGCCTGTTCACCCTGCTGGTGCTGTGCCAGGTGCTGTTCAGCTCGGGCCCCATCGGCTACGACACCTGGTCGGGCATCTTCGCGCCGCAGTGGATGAAGGCGCTGACTTTCTCGGTCATCGTCGCGCTGATCTGGCACGCCTGGGTGGGCATCAACAGCATCTGGTACGACTACGCCAAGCCTGCGGGCCTGCGCCTGATCCTGCAGGCTTTGAGCGCCGTCTGGCTGGTCAGCTGCGGCGGCTGGGCCGTTCAGGTGCTGTGGCGCCTGTAACCCAAAGCACCGCCCGTCCACGATTTTTCAGATTCGATACCCCACCATGAGCTACACCAAAAAAGATATTGCTGTCCGCAAGTTCGACGTCGTGATCGTCGGCGCCGGCGGCTCGGGCATGCGCGCTGCGCTTGAACTCTCGCGCGCCGGCCTGTCCGTCGCCTGCCTGTCCAAGGTCTTCCCCACGCGCTCGCACACCGTCGCCGCCCAGGGCGGCGTGTCGGCCTCGCTCGGCAACATGAGCGAGGACAACTGGCACTATCATTTCTACGACACCATCAAGGGCGGCGACTGGCTGTCCGACCAGGACGCCGTCGAATTCATGTGTCGCGAGGCGCCCAACGTCGTGATCGAGCTGGAGCACTTCGGCATGCCGTTCGACCGCAACGCCGACGGCACCATCTACCAACGCCCCTTCGGCGGCCACACCGCCAACTACGGTGAGAAGCCGGTGCAGCGCGCCTGCGCCGCGGCCGACCGCACCGGCCACGCCATGCTGCACACGCTGTACCAGCAGAACGTGAAGACGCACACCAACTTCTTCGTCGAGTGGATGGCGCTGGATCTGCTGCGCAACACCCAGGGCGACGTGGTCGGCGTCACCGCGCTGGAGCTGGAGACCGGCGACCTGTACGAACTGCGCGCCAAGGCCGTGCTGCTGGCCACCGGGGGCGCGGGCCGCATCTTCGCCGCATCGACCAACGCCTTCATCAACACCGGCGACGGCCTGGGCATGGCCGCGCGCGCCGGCATCCCGCTGCAGGATCTGGAGTTCTGGCAGTTCCACCCCACCGGCGTGGCCGGCGCGGGCGTGCTGCTGACCGAGGGCTGCCGCGGCGAGGGCGCCATCCTGCTCAACAGCAACGGCGAGCGCTTCATGGAGCGCTACGCGCCCACCTTGAAGGATCTGGCGCCGCGCGACTTCGTCTCGCGCTCGATGGACCAGGAGATCAAGGAAGGCCGTGGCTGCGGCCCGAACAAGGACTACATCCTGATGAAGCTCGACCACCTGGGCGCCGAGACCATCCACAAGCGCCTGCCCTCGGTGGAGGAGATCGGCCACAACTTCGCCAACGTCGACATCACCAAGGAGCCGATCCCGGTCGTCCCCACCATCCACTACCAGATGGGCGGCGTCCCGACCAACATCCATGGCCAGGTCGTCACCTGGGACGGCGAGAAGAACAACGTCGTCAACGGCCTGTACGCCGTGGGCGAATGCGCCGCGGTGTCGGTGCACGGCGCCAACCGCCTGGGCACCAACTCGCTGCTGGATCTGCTGGTCTTCGGCAAGTCGGCGGGCAAGCACATCGTGCAGTTCGTCAAGGACTTCGGCGACCTGCACGAGGTGCCGGCCGACGCCTGCGACCGCACGCTGGCGCGCCTGAACGAGCTGGAGAACTCCAAGGACGGCATCTACGCCCAGGATCTGGCCAATGAAATCCGCCAGACCATGCAAGCGCATGCCGGCGTGTTCCGCACGCAAAAAGGCATGGACGAAGGCGTCGAGAAGATTGCCGCCATCCGCGAGCAAGTGGCCCAGGTCGCGCTCAAGGACAAGTCCAAGGTCTGGAACACCGCCCGCATGGAGGCGCTGGAAGTCGACAACATGATCGAAGTGGCGCAGGCGACGATGGTGTCGGCCGCCGCGCGCCACGAATGCCGCGGCGCCCACACCGTGGACGACTACGAGCACCCCGCCGACCACCCCACCGCGCCGCTGGGCCGCGACGACGTCAACTGGCTCAAGCACACGCTGTGGCACAGCGCCACCAACAGCCTGACCTACAAGCCGGTGACCATGAAGCCGCTGACGGTAGACAGCATCCCCCCGAAGGTGCGCACGTTCTGAAGCCCGCCCGTCCCACGAAAGAAATACACCATGCAACGCACTTTCAAGATCTACCGCTACGACCCGGACAAGGACGCCAAGCCCTACATGCAGACCATGCAGGTCGAGCTCGACGGCCATGAGCGCATGCTGCTGGACGCACTGCTCAAGCTCAAGAAGCAGGATCCGTCGCTGTCGTTTCGCCGCTCCTGCCGCGAAGGCGTGTGCGGCTCGGATGCGATGAACATCAACGGCAAGAACGGCCTGGCCTGCCTC
The DNA here is from genome assembly GCF_039538025.1 of Comamonas faecalis. Lineage (NCBI taxonomy): Bacteria > Pseudomonadati > Pseudomonadota > Betaproteobacteria > Burkholderiales > Comamonadaceae > Comamonas > Comamonas faecalis. The sequence goes on along the minus strand of NZ_BAABBP010000009.1, from coordinate 10,102 downwards.
ACCAACATGAAGACGCTGCCCGGCGACATCGTTCTGCGCCCGCTGCCGGGCCTGCCGGTGATCCGCGACCTGATCGTGGACATGACGCAGTTCTTCAACCAGTACCACTCGATCAAGCCCTATCTGCAAAACGAAGAGCCGACGTCGCCCTCCAAGGAGCGCCTGCAGTCGCCCGAGGAGCGCGAGGAGCTCGATGGCCTGTACGAGTGCATTCTGTGCGCCAGCTGCTCCACCGCCTGCCCCAGCTTCTGGTGGAACCCGGACAAGTTCGTCGGCCCCGCCGGCCTGCTGCAGGCCTACCGCTTTATCGCCGACAGCCGCGACACCCACACCGGCGAGCGCCTCGATAACCTGGAAGACCCGTACCGGCTGTTCCGCTGCCACACCATCATGAACTGCGTGGACGTGTGCCCCAAGGGCCTCAAGCCCGCCGCCGCCATCAGCAAGATCAAGGAGCTGATGGTGCGCCGCGCCATCTGATGCACATGACCGCAGAGCAGCCGCTCGGCGAACGCGAGATCGCCATCCTGCGCTGGCGCAGCCGCCGTGGCCTGGTGGAGAACGACTTGTTCATCGAGCGTTTTTTCGACCGCCACGGCGCGCGGATCACGCCCAGCCAGGCCGACGCCATCACGACGTTGATGAACCTGGCGGACAACGACCTGCTGGACTTGCTGCTGCGACGCAGCGAGCCGGCAGGCGAGCTGGACACCGACACCGTCCGCACCGTGCTGGAGCTGCTGCGCGAACGCACCTGAGAGGTTGGAAAAATTCTCAACCTCTCAGCGCCCGGATCGGGTGTCCACTATTTACAGAGCAACCAACCCAAGGAATCAGCAAATGAAACTGGCAGACAACAAAGCGACGCTATCGTTCAGCAACGGCAAGCCCAGCGTGGAGCTTCCCGTATACCAGGGCAGCATCGGTCCGGACGTCATCGACATCCGCAAGTTGTATGGCCAGACGGGCATGTTCACCTACGATCCGGGTTTTCTGTCGACGGCATCGTGCCAGTCGGCCATCACCTACATCGACGGCGACAAGGGCGAGCTGCTGTACCGCGGCTACCCCATCGAGCAGCTGGCCACCCAGTGCGACTACCTGGACACCTGCTACCTGCTGCTCAACGGCGAGCTGCCCAACGACAGCCAGCGCAACGAATTCCACGGGTTGGTGCTCAAACACACCATGGTGCACGAGCAGATGCAGTTCTTTCTGCGCGGTTTTCGCCGTGACGCCCACCCGATGGCCGTGCTGACGGGCCTGATCGGCGCGCTGTCGGCCTTCTATCACGACAGCACCGACATCACCAACCCCAAGCACCGCGAGATCGCCGCCATCCGCCTGATCTCCAAGCTGCCCACGCTGGTGGCCATGGCCTACAAGTACGGCATGGGCCAGCCCTACATGTACCCGCGCAACGACCTGTCCTACGCCGGCAACTTCCTGCGCATGATGTTCGGCACGCCCTGCGAGGACTACGTGGTCAATCCCGTGATCGAGCGCGCGATGGACCGCATCTTCATCCTGCACGCCGACCACGAGCAGAACGCCTCCACCTCCACCGTGCGCCTGTGCGGCAGCTCGGGCACGAATCCGTTCGCGGCGATTGCCGCTGGCGTCGCCTGCCTGTGGGGCCCGGCCCACGGCGGCGCCAACGAAGCCTGCCTGAACATGCTCGAACACCTGCAGGCCAACGGCGGCGTCGCCAAGGTCGGCGAATTCATGGAACAGGTCAAGGACAAGAACAGCGGCGTCAAGCTGATGGGCTTTGGCCACCGCGTCTACAAGAACTACGACCCGCGCGCCAAGCTGATGCAGGAGACCTGCAACGAGGTTCTGGCCGAACTGGGCCTGGAAAAAGACCCGCTGTTCGCGCTGGCCAAGCAGGTCGAGAAGATCGCGCTGGAAGACGAATACTTCGTCGAGCGCAAGCTCTACCCGAACGTGGACTTCTACTCCGGCATCGTGCAGCGTGCCATCGGCATTCCGGTCAGCCTGTTCACCGGCGTGTTCGCGCTGGCGCGCACCGTCGGCTGGATCGCCCAGCTCAACGAAATGCTGGCCGACCCCGAGTACAAGATCGGCCGCCCGCGCCAGCTGTTCACCGGCTCGCCGCGCCGCGACATCGCATAATTCCGTTTCTATATCGATCGAGTACGCGAAGGCGAAGCGCAGACAGTGCTATAGCACGACAAGCGAAGCCGACAAAGTAATCGGTTGATATGGAAATGGAATAACACTCTGGTTCGCGCTACCCCCAATGCCCGCAGGCACCCGCCTGCGGGCTTTTTCGTCTCTTGCCGCCCGCATGCGCGCCATGGCCTACAGTGCAGGGTTGATTGAATAGGAGAGAGCAATGAAATCGCGCGCCGCCGTGGCCTTCAAGGCCGGAGAACCCCTGCAAATCGTCGAGATCGACGTCGCTCCGCCGCAAAAAGGCGAGGTACTGGTCAGGATCACCCACACCGGTGTGTGCCACACCGACGCCTTCACCCTCTCGGGCGACGACCCCGAAGGCGTTTTCCCCGCAGTGCTCGGCCATGAGGGCGCAGGCATCGTCGTCGAAGTGGGTGAAGGCGTGACCAGCGTGAAGCCCGGCGACCACGTCATTCCGCTGTACACCGCCGAATGCGGCGAATGCCTGTTCTGCAAGAGCGGCAAAACCAATCTATGCGTGTCCGTGCGCGCCACCCAGGGCAAGGGCGTGATGCCCGACGGCACGACGCGCTTCTCCTACAACGGCCAGCCCATCTACCACTACATGGGCTGCTCGACGTTTTCTGAATACACCGTCGTCGCCGAGGTGTCGCTCGCCAAGGTCGACCCACAGGCCAACCCCGAGCAGGTGTGCCTGCTGGGCTGCGGCGTCACCACCGGCCTGGGCGCGGTCAAGAACACTGCCAAGGTACAGGAAGGCGACAGCGTGGCCGTGTTCGGCCTGGGCGGCATCGGCCTGGCGGTGATCCAGGGCGCAAAGCTTGCCAAGGCCGGGCGCATCATTGCCGTCGACACCAATCCGGGCAAGTTCGACCTGGCCCGCACTTTTGGTGCAACCGACTGCGTCAACCCCAAGGATTTCGAGCAGCCGATCCAGCAGGTCATCGTCGAGATGACCGGCTGGGGCGTGGATCACAGCTTCGAGTGCATTGGTAACGTCAACGTGATGCGCGCCGCGCTGGAGTGCGCGCACCGCGGCTGGGGCCAGAGCGTCATCATCGGCGTGGCAGGCAGCGGCCAGGAGATCAGCACCCGCCCGTTCCAGCTCGTCACCGGCCGGCGCTGGCTGGGCACGGCCTTTGGCGGCGTCAAGGGCCGCAGCGAGCTGCCCGGCATGGTGCAAGACGCGATGAGCGGCAAGATCCAGCTGGCACCCTTCGTCACCCACACCATGGGGCTGGCCGACATCAACCAGGCCTTCGACCTGATGCACGCGGGCAAATCGATTCGCTCGGTCGTCCACTACGCACCGTGACCGCCATGAAGAAAGACCACCCCCTGACCCTGCGCAGCGCCCACGCCTGTTTTGGCGGCGCGCAGCGCTATTACGAGCACGCGAGCAGCACCATTGGCCTGCCCATGCGTTTTTCCGTCTACCTGCCGCCCACAGCCGTCGCCGCGCAGGCGCACAAGGTGCCGGCCCTGGTCTACCTGGCGGGCCTGACCTGTACCGAAGAGACCTTCATGACCAAGGCCGGCGCCCAGCGGCTGGCCAGCCAGCTGGGCCTGGCGCTGATCGCGCCCGACACCAGCCCGCGCGGCGCAGGCATCGAGGGCGAGGCCGACAACTGGGACTTTGGCGTCGGCGCGGGCTTCTACCTGGACGCGACGCAGGCGCCCTGGTCACGCCATTGGCGCATGGAAAGCTATCTGATCGACGAGCTGCTGCCGCTGCTGGGCCAGTACCTGCCCATCGACACCACGCGGCTGGGCCTGTGCGGCCACAGCATGGGCGGGCACGGCGCGCTGACTCTGGCGCTGCGCCACCCCGGCGTGTTCGCCAGCCTGTCGGCGTTCGCACCGATCAGCCACCCCAGCCAGTGCCCCTGGGGGCGCAACGCCTTCCAGCGCTACCTGGGCGACGACCCGGTGCGCTGGGCCATGCACGACGCTACGCTGCTGATGCGCCAGCAGGAGCGCGCGCCCTACCCCGCCGGCATCCTGGTCGACCAGGGCCTGGCCGACCAGTTCCTGCACGACAACCAGTTGCAACCCGACGCGCTGGAGGCCGCCTGCGCCGCCGCCAGCCAGCCGCTGACGCTGCGCCGCCACGCCGGCTACGACCACGGCTACTACTTCATCCAGACCTTCATGGATGACCATCTGCGCCACCACGCACGGCAGGTAGGAGCGTAAAACTCTGGAAAACACCTTGAGAACACCTGACTACCCCAGCGCCGACGGACCCCGATGGGCCGCCGTGGATGCATATTTCTCCGACCTCCTGGCGCCGCAAGACAATGCGCTGAGGCACGCGCTGGCCGCAAATGCTGCGGCAGGCCTGCCAGCGCACGATGTTTCCGCCGTCCAGGGGAAATTCTTGGCCATCTTGGTTCAATTGACCAGGGCCAGGCAGGTGCTAGAAATCGGCACGTTAGGCGGCTACAGCACGATCTGGATGGCTCGTGCCCTACCCGCCGGGGGCTTGGTGACATCGATCGAGCGGGAGCCGACCCGGGCAAAAGTGGCGATCGCGAACTGCACCGCTGCCGGGTGCGCTGACAAGGTGGAGATTCGCACGGGAGAGGCGTCCGACGTGCTGTGCTCGCTCCAGGGACCATTCGATCTCGTCTTTATTGATGCCGACAAGCCAAACAACCCCGTCTATCTCGAACAGGTCTTGAAGCTCGTACGCCCGGGGTCGGTGATCGTTGGAGACAACGTTGTCCGAGGAGGCGCCGTGGTCAATGACACAAGCTCCGACCCGAATGTCTTGGGCGTCCGACGCTTTACCAACATGCTGTCTGCCAATCCCAGGCTGGACAGCACCGCGCTCCAGACAGTCGGTGAAAAGGGATGGGACGGTTTCACGATTTCAATCGTCACAGCGTAGATATTCAGCCCCTGGAGATCAGCATCAGAACAACACGCCCTGCCCCTGCTGCCCTGACGGCGCAGGCGGGCGAAACTGCGTGGCATCCAGCGGTGGGCGTTCGCGCACCAGGCCCAGCTGGCGGCAGGCGTGCTCGAAACGCTGGCGCAGCAGATCTGCCCATAGCCCCTGGCCCTTCATGCGCGTGGCGCGGTTGCTGTCGTATACGCGACCTGCCTTGCGCTGATCCGCATCGACGCCATGCAAATCCTGGATGCGCGCCAGCACGCGCGCGGCGCGCTCCGGGTAGTGCTGCTGCAGCCACTGACGCATCAGGCCATTGAGCTCCCAGGGCAGGCGTACCACGCTGTAGAACGCGCTGCTGGCGCCCGCCTCGCGCGCGGCGGCCAGCACCTGCTCCATGTCTTCGGTGATGAAGGGGATTTGCGGCGCCACGCTCACGCCCACGGCAATACCCGCCTGCGCCAGCCGGCGGATGGTCAGCAGCCGCCGGTGCGGCGCGGCGGCGCGCGGCTCCAGCACCCGCGCCAGGCGCGCGTCCAGCGTGGTGATCGTCAGGTTCACCGCCACCAGGCGCGCCTGGGCCAGCGGCGCCAGCAGATCGATGTCGCGCTCCACGCCGCTGCCCTTGGTGATGATGGCAAACGGGTGGCGCGCCTGGGCCAGCACCTCGATCAGCGCGCGCGTGAGCCCCAGCTGACGCTCGATGGGCTGGTAGGCGTCGGTGGCTGATCCGATATTGATCACGCTGGGGCGGTAGGCCGGCCGCGCAAGCTCGGCGCGCAGCAGTGCCGCGACGTTGCGCTTGGCGATCAGCCGGGTTTCAAAATCCAGCCCGGGCGAAAGATTCAAATAGCTGTGCGTGACGCGCGCATAGCAGTAGATGCAGCCGTGCTCGCAGCCGCGGTAGGGGTTGACCGCCTGGTCGAAGAAGATGTCGGGCGAATCGTTGCGCGTGAGCGCACTACGCGCTTCTTCCCACACCCATTGGGTTCGGGGCGCGGGCGCCGCGTCCTGCGCCGCCGCGCCATCGCCCCAGCCGTCGTCGAACGCCTCGCGCGCCCAGGCCTCGAAACGGTGGGGTATGCGGCACGCAGCGCCCCGCCCCTTGATGGGCGCCTCGGCGTCGCTGTTGATCGTGCGATGGATTGGCGTCATAACTGTATGAATATACAGTTTTCTAATTTTGTTGTCTGCTGGTGGCAGCGGGAATGCTTGGAAAAATCAGCACAATCCCCGATAATCCGAGACGCTGCGCCAGCTTGGCGCCAACCACTTGCCTAGGCCCGGACAACTCCGTTGCCCGGGCTTTCGTCCGTTTGCAACGGAAGCCGCACCCCATTGAAGGCCCCGGCGGGACGCTGGCCGCACACACTGCGCCACTCCAGCCGGGCCCAGACCAAAGGCGGCCTCCCTTCGCCGGACAGCCAGAATTACCAAGGAAACCTGACCATGTTGCGCAAACCCGCCATCACCCTGTCGACCCTGGACGTCGACCGTATCGAAGCCCTGCTGGAGAAGCAAACCGCCGACTTTCCTGGTCGTGAGGCGCTGGAGGCCGAGCTGCTGCGCGCCGACATCCAGGAGCCCAAGGACATGCCAGCCAACGTGGTGACGATGAACTCCACGGTGCGCTTCACGCTGATCGAAAGCGGCAAGACCAATACGCTCACGCTGGTCTACCCCAAGGAAGTGGATGGATCCGGCGACAAGGTATCGATCTTCGCGCCCGTGGGCATTGCCCTGCTGGGCCTGAGCGTGGGCGACGAGTTTGAGATGCCCAACCCCACGGGCCAGGTGACGGTGCGCGTGGACGCGATCACCTTCCAACCCGAGAGCGCTGGCGAGTTGCACCGCTGACCGAAGACTTCGCCTCCAAAACAACAAAGGCAGCCTCGGCTGCCTTTGTTGTTTTAGCTGCGGCTCAGCGCGCGCGGGATCAGGCGACCGCCAGGTCGGCCTGCTCTGCCAGGCCCAGGCGCTCACGGGCCTGCTGGTATTCGCGGCGCAGGCGCGCGACCAGCTCGGCTGCCCCGGTGACGGCATCGACCGCGCCAATGCCCTGGCCGCAGCCCCAGATGTCCTTCCAGGCCTTGGTGGCACCGCCGCCGAAATTCATCTTGCTCGGGTCGGACTCGGGCAGCTTGTCGGGATCGAGGCCAGCCGCACGAATCGACGGCGCCAGGTAGTTGCCATGCACGCCGGTGAATAAATTGCTGTAGACGATGTCGTCGGACGTGGCGTCGACGATGGCCTGCTTGTAGGCGTCGCTGGCGCGCGCCTCGTGCGTGGCGATGAAGGCCGAGCCGATGTAGGCGAAGTCCGCCCCCATGGCCTGCGCGGCCAGCACGCCGCCGCCGGTGGCGATGGCCCCGGACAGCGCCAGCGGGCCATCGAACCACTGGCGGATTTCCTGGATCAGTGCAAACGGGCTCTTCACGCCCGCGTGGCCGCCAGCGCCGGCGGCTACCGCAATCAGGCCGTCGGCGCCCTTTTCTATGGCTTTCCGGGAGAATTTGTTGTTGATCACGTCATGCAGCACCACGCCGCCCCAGCCGTGGACGGCCTGATTGACGTCCTCGCGCGCGCCCAGGCTGGTGATGACGATCGGCACCTTGTACTTGGCGCAGACCTGCATGTCGTGCTCCAGCCGGTCGTTGCTCTTGTGCACGATCTGGTTGATGGCGAACGGCGCCGACGGACGCTCGGGGTGGGCCTTGTCCCAGGCGGCCAGGGTCTCGGTGATCTCGGCCAGCCAGTCGTCAAGCAGTTCGGCCGGGCGGGCGTTGAGCGCCGGCATCGCGCCGACGATACCGGCCTGGCACTGGGCGATGACGAGCTGGGGGTTGCTGATGATGAACAGTGGCGAGCCGATCACCGGCAGCGTGGGCCGGCGCAGAACGGGTGGCAGAGCCATGGGACGGTCTCCTTGGAATGGGATGGGTGTGGGCGGCAGCTTCGCAGCCCGCACCCGGGGGTCAAAACACGATGCGCAGGAACCGCTCAGAACGCATCCAGCGCCAGCGCACAGGCGCTGTCGCCCCCGAGCACAACAGCGTCGCGCAGGCCATGCACCCGCACCAGGATGTGCTCGGCGTAGAAATGCGCCGTCGCGATCTTCGCCTGCATGAAAGCCACGTCCTGTCCCTTGGCCGACAGTTGCTGCGCCACCAGCAGAGCACGCGCCATCTGCCAGCCGGCCACCAGCATGCCCGACAGCATCAGATAGGGCACGCTGCCGGCAAACACGGCGTTGGGCTGGCTCCTGGTCTGGGTGGCAACGAAATCAACCACCTCTACAAAGGCAGCGCGCGCACGCGCCAGCTCACGCGCCATGGCCTGCGCGGCCGGAGTTCCGCTGGCCAGCAGTTCACCCTCGGTCTTTTCGATTCGCGCGGCCACCGCCTTGGCCATCTGGCCGCCGTCGCGCGCGGTCTTGCGCCCGACCAGGTCGTTGGCCTGGATCGCGGTCGTGCCTTCGTAGATGGTAAGAATGCGCGCGTCGCGGTAGTGCTGGGCAGCGCCGGTCTCTTCGATGAAGCCCATGCCGCCATGCACCTGCACGCCCAGGCTGGTGGCTTCCTGGCTCATCTCGGTGCTGTAGCCCTTGACCAGCGGCACCAGGAATTCATAGAAGGCCGCGCTGTCCTTGGCGATCTGCGCATCGGGATGGTGATGCGCCGCATCGTAGGCTGCAGCGGCGACACTGGCCATTGCGCGGCAGGCCTCGATCTGGCTGCGCATCGTCATCAGCATGCGGCGCACGTCCGGATGGTGAACGATGGTGGAGCTGGCGCTGCTGCTGCCGTCGACCGGGCGGCTTTGCACCCGCTCGCGCGCATAGGCCACGGCCTGCTGGTAGGCGCGCTCGGCCACCGCAATACCCTGCACGCCCACGCCGTAGCGCGCTGCGTTCATCATGATGAACATGTATTCGAGGCCGCGGTTCTCTTCGCCCACAAGGTAACCGACGGCGCCGCCCTGGTCGCCGAATTGCAGCACGGCTGTGGGGCTGGCCTTGATGCCCAGCTTGTGCTCAATGGAGACGCAGTGCACATCGTTCCTCGCGCCCAGGCTGCCATCCGGGTTCACCAGGAATTTGGGCACGACGAACAGGCTGATGCCTTTGACGCCCTCGGGCGCGCCGGCCACGCGCGCCAATACCAGATGGACGATGTTCTCGGCCATGTCGTGCTCGCCGTAGGTGATGAAGATCTTGGTGCCGAAGAGCTTGTAGGTGCCGCCCTTCTGCGACTCGGCGCGGGTGCGCACCAGCGACAGATCCGAGCCCGCCTGCGGCTCGGTCAAGTTCATCGTGCCGGTCCACTCGCCCGACACGAGCTTCTCCAGGTAGGTGGCCTTGAGTGCGTCGCTGCCGGCGATCAGGAGCGCCTCGATCGCGCCGTCGGTCAGCAGCGGGCACAGGGCAAAACTCAGGTTGGCGCCGTGCAGCACCTCGCCGCAGGCCGCGCCGATCGTCTTGGGCAGGCCCTGGCCGCCAAAATCAGCCGGGTGCTGCAACCCTTGCCAACCGCCTTCGGTGAACTGGCGGTAGGCCTGCTTGAAACCCTCGGTCGTCGTGACCACGCCGTCTTGAAAGGACGAGGGGTGCTCGTCGCCCACGCGGTTGAGCGGCGCGATCACGTCCTGGTTGAAGCGGGCGCACTCTTCGAGCACAGCGGCGGCCGTGTCCAGGCCGGCGTCTTCAAAACCGGGCAGTTGCGCAACCTGGTCAATCTGTGCCAGGTGTTCGATGGCAAACAGCAAATCCTTGACGGGGGCGGTATAGCTCATGGGGCTCTCCAACGGGGATCGGGAAATCGGATGAAAAAAAGGCATCGCGCACGATGCCTTGGCTGCTGTGCAGATTCTTACAGGGCCTTGACCAGTTCCGGCACGGCCGCAAACAAATCCGCCTCCAGCCCATAGTCGGCCACGCCAAAGATCGGCGCCTCCGCGTCCTTGTTGATCGCAACGATCACCTTGCTGTCCTTCATCCCCGCCAGGTGCTGGATCGCACCCGAGATGCCGCAGGCAATGTACAGCTGG